>NC_010003.1:0-300000 GCF_000018605.1 Petrotoga mobilis SJ95
TCACCCCTTATGATAAAGTATATATTGGGTTTTATTCCAAGGGGTGAAAATAATGGAAAAGCATGAACTAATAGAAAAACTACGTTCCAACATGTCTAGAGATACCTGGAATAATTGGCTAACAACGGCTCAAATTTTGGAATTAGACAACAAAAAAGTCGTTGTTGGATTAGGAAATTTATTTATTAAAGAAGCTGTCGAGAAAAGATTCGGTTCAATAATAAAAGAAACTATAAACAATATCCTAGGCAAACCTGTAGAGGTTGTTTTTAAGGAAATCCCTATTAGCAAAGAACAAAAAAATGCAGTAAATGGCCCAATAATAAAAAACAGGCCTTTGAAACTATCAGAGTTTAATCCTGAGTTCACCTTTGACAGCTTTGTTACAGGAAATTCCAATAGAATAGCTTATTATTCAGCCTTGGAAGTTTGTAAAAATCCTGGCAAATATAATCCTTTATTTATATATGGAGATGTTGGACTAGGTAAAACTCATCTTTTACATGCAATAGGGAACTTTTTGATGGAAAATGCTCCTGATTTGAAGGTTAAGTATGTAACCGCTGAGGATTTTATGAATCAAATGATGGATGGAATAAGAGCTAGTGATATGGAGAACTTCCGAGAACGGTTTAGAAGGAATGTTGATTTTTTATTGATAGATGATGTTCAATTTTTAATTGGGAAAAATACCGTACAAAGCGAACTTTTTCATACCTTTAATTCTCTTTTTAACTCAAGAAAACAGATAGTAATATGCTCCGATAGAACGCCCGATGAATTGGCAACCTTTCATCCTAGATTGATTAGTAGGTTTGAAATGGGTTTGATAACTGATATACAAGCACCTGATAAGGCAACAAAGTACCTAATAGCTAAGAAAATGGCACAAATGATTTCTCTTCAACTTACCGATGATGTTGCTTATTATTTGGCTGAACATGTCGATACAAACTTAAGAAAACTTCGGGGCGCAATTATGAACCTTCTGTTGCAAAGTCAAATTTCAGGTGCACCAGCAAATATCGAATCTGCAAAAACGATAGTGAATTCAATGATGAGAATGAACGCGAACAAAGTTAGGTTCCAATCACCAGAAGTTCTTGAAACTGTGAAAATAGATACCGTTATAGATTTGGTTGCTGCTGAATTTGATATAAATAGAAAGGATATCTTCTCATCATCTAGAAAAAAAGAAATAGCATTAGCACGTCAAGTTTTAGCTTATCTTTTTAAGACCACTATGAAGTTGAAAACCAAAGATATCTCCGAAAAATTAGATAAAAATCATTCTACTATTATTCATTCCATCAAAAAAATAGAACATTCTTTGTTGATGGGAAATGAAATGATAAAAAATAAGATCAACAACATCAAGAACAAATTGGAAGATGAAAAAGGGATTCTTACTTTATAAAAATAGAAGAAATCGGCCTCAAATTATGATTTAAACAAGAACAAATTGAGGCCGATTTTTTTATTTATAATAATCAGGTTGTTGCAACAAATGTTTTTTAAAAGTAATTTACATTTCTAAACCCACTATAGCTTCTGGCGTTACTACATGGAAGGTTAAACTTTCAGTGAAGAAAAATTTGAGCTGCTCGTCAAACTTGCTTTCATATCCTAAGGAAATATCTTGGCCTAAAATTAATTTAAAGTCTCCACCACGGTTAGAAACCACAAAACTTTCATCCACTTCATGCATAGGTTTCACTTTGGCGTCTATAATTTCTTTAACAACCAAATCCAAAGGATACGATAGATTCATGGTAAATAAATCTTGCCATAATTCTTTGTTGATCACTAAAGTATACGGTCCCTCAATCCCTTGCTCCATGAATCTCTTTTTTACTTCAAATAAAGATTTAACAAAATCTTTAAGGCTTTCTTTGGAGCTCTCCACAGAATTTTGTTTAGCAAGCGTTTGCAAGCCAATTATATTGGCTTTTTCTATACCTTTTAAAATTAATTTATTTTCAAAGGAAGCCAACTGCTTAGCAGCGGTTTCTAACCCTTCCAAATCCGGAGTTTTTAAGCCCCTTTCGATATTATCAAGCTCCCATTGTTTCAAAACAAATGGGTTTCTAATCTCTACTATAGGTAAAACTTGTCTTATTCCCCATCCCAATCCATCTCTTGGGTTTTCTATAAGCTCGTTGGTACCTAAATTGTATGAAGAATAATCCCATCCATAAGGACCTTCAACATCAATAATTGGTCTTATTTTTAATTTGTTCTTAAAAATCTCCTTTGCCCTTTCGTCTAATTCTTCCCAAGCTTCTTCAGTTATTGGAGCTAACTCTCTTTTAAGAAAATCCATTTTTACCCCTCCTTCATCTTTAGTATTTTTTCTACTTCAATCCTCTTAGTCCTAAATCACCTTTTTTATTCGAAGAAGATTCTTCTTTGCTTTCTCCTTCAACAGCTTCTTCCTCTACTTCCAGCAATGGCTTTTCTGTGAAAAGATAAGTCTTCAGTTCTTCATCCCATCCATCCATGTTTCTTCTTAACCATTCAATAAGCATTACCGCATGTTCAATTTCTTCGTCTCTATTGTGTTCCATAATTTCTTTGATGGTTGGATCTTTGGAAACAGCTGCCCTTTGGTTGTACCAATCTATCGCTTCAATCTCCTCTTTTAAACTGTTTAATGCATAAACATAAGAACGATCCTTGTCGCTTAGTTCTTCATATGGTTCATGGTAATCTTGCATTAAGTTTCCCTCCTTTTAATTTTTGATTTACTGCTCTGTTAAGTAATATCCTATAAAAACAAAGTTTCTACATCCTTTATTCTTTCAAAATCCTTGTCCATTGTAACTACTTTCAATCCATGGTATTTAGCTATGCTATATTGATATGCATCATCAAAATCTAATTTCAGGATTTTTCTTACACTTACAACTTCTCTGTATAGCTCCATCGGTAAAAACAGGAGTTTGGTATAAGGTGAATTTCTAAAAATACGTTTCGTATCCACTAAAAACATTATCTCCACTCCAAAGCTTTGTGTTGCAGCTCAACAGAAGTAAATTCCTCTCTTATCTCTGATAGACCTCCTTCCCAGTCGAACTTGAATTTACCTCTCGAATTTTCTCTGCCTTGATACTTACTTAGTAGAAAATCCACATAATCTAAAACCTCTCTCCTCAAATCTTCGGGAAGCTTTTCCATTTTTCCCTCGATTTCTTTATCATGCATAATCTTTGACTCCTTTTAATTTTTGATTGACTATCTCTAGAAACTTTTTATATAGCACCCTACAAATTTACTTTTTCATTTAAAATTATACCATTTTTTTATTTTTTTCAAAAAATTCCTAGATAGATCACAATATATGTTATAATTAACGTAGATGAGACATATTTTCTTTGAAACTTTGTTTGGAGGAATGTATTATGAGCGATTACGATGATGAAGATTTTAAAAAATTTTTAGATAGATTGTTTAAGGAACATCCAGAGCTTCAAAAGTTCAATCTTGAATTTTTAAAAAACGCAGATCCCAGTGAAATGGACGAGATTATAGAAAATCTAAAAGAGGCTGCTTATAAATTCAAAGAAGCAGAGATCAGTGTAAGGTCAGAAGTGGAGGAAAAATTAAATTACAATATCGATGATTTAGAAATTAATTTCGATAACTTCTTAGAGACTATAACTATATTTCCGTTCGCATTAACTATCAACAGTGAGATGTTGAAAGAAAAAGATGCCAAAGGGAGATTGAGCGGTAAATTTTTTGGAATGTATATTGATTTTAAATACGATAACGTTTTTGAACTTTTATCTATTAGAAAGGTTGGAGCAATGAAGGTTGCTAGTTTGATGAGAAACAATTTTTTTAAATTTTTACCAATAAAACAAAAGATATATGATTACATAAAAACCGCCGTAAATAATTATTTAAAGACCACTGGACTTGTTAAATATTTTGAAATAGACGAGATTAGAGAATTTAATATGTTAGTTGTATTGAGGAATAAACTTCATATTTCTAATGATAAATTGTTCGAAGAAATTTTAAGTAACGAGGAAAACGAAAAATATTATATGATGAAAGCATATTTTATTACAGAGTTTGCTATTGCTGTAGTGGAAAAAGATAGTATTTAAGTATTTGATTTTCTTGCTAACTTATTGCTTATATAAAAGATAAAGAAGATTAAAAGTATGTTCAGACCGCTTAAAGCATTTGCTTGTTGGTATAATCTCGCAGAGGAAAGGGAATAGTTAACCACACTGACAAGTGGAAAGTAATCTCTTACTTGCATAGTATAACTGATAGTGAATTCACCAAAAATTATTGCAAATATTTGAAGAAACGCACTTGTAAACGAAGTAAACAGAAGGGGTAATTCTACTTTTAGAAAGATAGTCGCTTTGTTTGCTCCGTCTATCTTTGCGGCTTCAATTATTTTATTGTCAAATCCTCGCACTGGCTGAAACAAAAATGAATACGCTATAGGAATGGTTATTAAGAAATATCCCAAGATCAATAACAATACGAATGGAATATTGAACAATATATTTAAATAAAGTAGAGCCATACCCAAAAAAGCAGATGATATTCCCAAAGTAGCCATTACACTAACATTGATGAGTTTACTGTAATTTTTTAATAGATAATATGCTGTTATTACAGCAAAGAAAGCTGATACAGTCGAGACTAAAAAGGAATTTAAAATAGATCTAACAACAGGATATACACTATTCAACTCTTTAGAGAATAAATTCAAAAATGAAGATATATCAAATTTCATATTTATAAAATCGAAAAAAGAAGCTGCAACACCAATTAAGACAATTGAATATTCAAAAATCAAGTAAAAGATGGATATTGTTCTACTTAAATATCCAGATTTTTTTTGAGAGAATGGTTCAAATTCAAAAGATATAGGTTCAAATTTTGATATAAAGATATTAAGAATTGTAAGAATTATGAGTTGAATTAAAGCATAAGATAAAGCCTTGGGAAAATCCAAAGTACTTCTCAATGTTGTAGAAATAGCCACTTCCAAAGTTGAATATCTTACTCCACCTAAACTTAAAACAATCGCAAAACTTGTGAAGTTATATGTAAATACTAAGAATAAAGCCCTTGAAATAGACGGAATGATCAAAGGTAATTCTACGTTAATAAAAGTTTTAAATTTACTCGCTCCTTCAATACTGGCTGTTTCTATAAAACTTGCAGGTACCCTTCTAAGAGCTTCCGATATATAACGAACAAAGATAGGAGAGTTATAAAAGACATGGGCCAATATTATCGCTTTCAATGTGTACATAATGTTTATACTAAACCCCAATTTTGAAAGGATACCAACTGAAGAATAAACAAGAGTGAAAGCCATAACTGCCGAAATAGGTGGAAAAAAGAAAGGTATAAAAATAGTGTTGTCTAATAATTTAGAAATGATCCCCTCGTTTCTTGAAACAAAATACGCTGGAATCAAAGTTATTGCCAACGATAAAACAGATGAAAGAATAGATTGATAAAAAGTAAAGCCAAGGATCCGCCACGTACGCGGATCCAAAAAATTCGCTAAACCTTCTAAACGAAAAAAATCTTTAAATAAAAAAGAAAAAGGGATCAGCCATAAGCTCAAAAATAAAATAAACAGTAAATTTTTGCCCTTTCTATTGTTCATAAATTCAGTATAATAGAGCCTCCCATTCTTTCAGCCATTGTTCCAGATTGTTTGAAATTTCTTGAGCTGGAATTGTTAGAATTTTTTCGGGAACCACTGCATATTGGTAAACCTCAGGCAGTTCAACATCAATTACAGGGAACATCCATTGATTTAAAGGTATTTCTTTTTGAAAATCTTCTGTTAGCAAAAATTCTATGAATTTCTGGGCTAAATCTAAGTTATCAGTACCTTTAACGATGCCCGCACCTTCTATTTGAACATAAGCACCTTCTTTGGGGATAAAAACCTTGTACTTACTAGATCCATAGTAATATTGTGAATATGCGCTATCAGTTGCATAGCTGACCATCATTGGTGCCTCACCAATTTCAAATTTTGCAAAGGAATCATCCCAGCTAGGACTCACCGTTAATATTGCAGGCTTAAGTCTTTCCCAAAACTCTTTCCACTCATCTCCATACACTGCTATTGTCCATAGTAAAAAAGCTTGACCGGTGCTTGAGGCTCTTGGATCCTGTATTATCAACGAATTTTTATATTTCGTTAGATCTTCAAAGGATTCTAATTTTTCTTCTATCCTTTCCGGATCATAAATGATGGCTATAGCTCCATAGTCATAAGGAATTACATAATATTCTGGATCAAATATCAATGCTTTATCTGTAATATTTTCAATGTTTTTTGGCTTGTAAGGGATCAATAAATCTTCTTCAACCGCCTTTGCTGCTAGTGATTGATCAAGCCCAATGACAACATCTGCTCGAGGATTTTTCTTTTCCAACACCAATCTCGTAAGAACGTTACCAGCGTCACCTAATTTTACCACTTTTACTTCACATTCGTTCATCTCTTCGAACTTTTGAAGCATTCCTTGCTCAATCCAACTGAAACTTTCATAAACATAGACAGTCAATTCCTCAGAAAAAACAGCAGAGAACAAAATAACTATAATACCCACCAACGCGAAAAACCTCTTCACCTTAACTCACCTCTTTTAAATATTTTTTTGTTAACTTAAATGAGATAGTCCATAACATAGAATGCCCATCATTAACTTACGTAAAACAAAAATCCTGTTCTTCACCAGCAAAGTGAGAACAGGATCAAATTGAATACATATTTTTAGCCTCCCTTCGCTGGTATTATCCAGATCAGGTAGTCAGGGTCGATGCCTTTTTGGCATCCTCTCAGCCTTTCAGCTCCCCTGGCCATTTGTTATTTACTTTCAAACTTATTATATCACATTTTTTTAAAATATGATAAAATATTTTAGAAATTATTTTTGTAAAACAATCTTATTATTTAAGGAAAGGGGTTAAAAAATGAGAATTTCAGAATTAGAAAAGATCATTAAAACCGAAATAAAAAGAGTAGAAAATGAATTTACTTTTGAAGAAAGACAGGCAAACTTAAAACCTTACGAGGTATCAAAATATATTGATCATACCATGCTTAAAGCCACCTCAACACCTTTAGATATACAAGCATTATGTAAAGAAGCTAAAGATAACAATTTCTATGCGGTTTGCATTAATCCAACTTATGTAAGTTTATCAAAAGAAGTCCTTACAGATAGTGAAGTAAAAGTAGCAACAGTAATTGGGTTCCCTTTGGGAGCCAATACTATAGAAACAAAAGTTTATGAATCTGAGAATTCGATTAAAGATGGCGCTGATGAATTAGATATGGTTTTGAATATAGGGAGACTTAAAGCACAACAGTACGATTATATTTATGATGAAATACATGCTATTTCCTCATTGACTAAAGATTCCAAAAAACTATTAAAAGTTATTATTGAAACTTGCTACCTTTCGAAGGAAGAAAAAATAGCCGCTGTTGTAATTTCAAAACTAGCTGGTGCAGATTTTGTTAAAACCTCTACAGGCTTTGGAAGTGGAGGTGCTGAATTAGAGGACGTGGCATTGATGAAGTTCCTCTCAGGAAATGGAATGAAAGTAAAAGCATCTGGAGGCATTAGAGACTTGAAAACAGCTTTAAAAATGATAGGTTGTGGAGCAGATAGAATAGGAACCAGTTCAGGATTAAAGATAATTCAAGAAAGTATATAAATAAAGGAGCACTTTCGCGCTCCTTGGTGTATTTTGGGTTTAGATTATGGTATACACTTATAAGGGTTATAAGGGTCTTACATTTGAAGCTTGAGGTCCTTTGTCACCTTCGACAACTTCAAATTCAACTTCTTGATCTTCTTCTAACTTTCTGTAGCCATCCATTTGAACAGCTGAGAAGTGTACAAATACGTCGTTCCCATCTTCCCCAGTGATGAAGCCATAACCTTTCTTTGAATCAAACCACTTTACTTTACCTTTCACTTTGTTACCTCCAAATTTCTACCGCGCCACCCATTGCAGCATACGGAATGTGTTGCAAAAGAATTATAATACAAAACGGACAGGAATGCAAGTTAATTTTTTATTAACAGTATATGAATTATTAATAAACCCAACCCAAAGATAATTAGGTACAACATTTTAAACAAATGTACAAGAAAAGACTTGACAAGTTAAGAAATAATTGCTAAATTTATTCTGTAAAGGAATTCACCTATTTTTAAACATCATTAAATTCTAATAATGATTTTAGGACGTTAGTTTTTATTGCCAATCGGTGATTAACGAAAAATGCAAGGAGGAAATTGAATGATCGATGTAGGAGACTTAAGAAAAGGAGATATGATAGTTTATCAAAACGAAATGTACCGTGTAATTGAAGCCAATAAGCATTTTATGGGAAGAGGCAGCGGACTGATTAGAACCCGCCTAAAAAGTGTCATAACGGGATTAATAAAAGAGGTTAGTTTTTCTAGTGGTGAGAAGGTTGAAGAAGCTGATATAAGTTTTAGGAAAGCCCAGTATTTATACAACGATGGCGATCATTATTACTTTATGCTACTCGACACCTATGAACAATATTCTTTGCCTGCTCAAGAGTTAGAAGATGAAAAATTTTATTTAACCGAAAATTTAGAAGTAGATCTAATCTTTTTTAATGGAAATCCTGTTTCTATTCAACTTCCCACAGTTGTGGTTCTAACCGTTATTGACACAGAACCTAACTTTAAAGGAAACACAGTGTCGGGTGGTGGCAAACCAGCAACATTAGAAACAGGATTGAAAACCACTGTCCCTTTTTTTGTGGAAAGAGGCCAAAAAATAAAAGTAGACACTCGCACTGGAGATTACCTAGAAAGGGCATAAAAAGTGCATATATTAAAGGCTCGATATATTTTTATCGAGCCTTTTTATTTTTCTTGGGGTTGGTATTCATGTTTGCCTTCGGATGTATAAGATTCTTCGATTTCTTTTTCTTCATTGTTAATTTGAACCTGATTTTTCTGTAGAGTATTCAAAATTTTTGTCTCTCTAATCACAAAAAATAATGTTAACAATGCTGATAAAACATCGGAAACAGGAAATGTGTACCAAATACCCATTAATCCAAAAAAGTGTGACATTACAAACACCATTGGAATAAATATCAATATTTGTCTTGACATTGATAACAATAATGCAGGACCAGCTCTACCAATAGCTTGAAATAAAGATGCTCCAACAACTTGGAAACCTACCACCCATATAAACATCGTGTCTATCCTTAAAGCAGGAATACCTTCACTAATCAAGGACGGATCTGTTGAAAATATAGAGAGTAGAAAACCTGGAAATAATTGAACTAAAAGGAATGAAACTATGGACCATGTAAGAGCAGCAATTGTTGCCTTTTTCAAGACTTCCTTTACCCTGTCATATCTTTTGGCACCATAGTTATACGCAGCTATTGGTAAAAAACCTTGTGCAATCCCAAACATAGGCATAAAAAAGAACATTAAAAGTCTATTTATTACCCCAAAGATTGCTATATGTAGAGAACTCCCGTACGTCCCTAGCAAATTATTTAAAACTATTGCTAGTAAACTTCCAGCAACTTGTCTAACAAAAGCAGAAGAGCCAACCGCTAGTGTTTCAGACATGATATGCCAATCTAATATGAAATTCTTTCTATGAAATTTCAATGCACTTTTACCACTCAAAAAGTAATATCCTATATAAACAACGCCAACAAATTGAGAAAGAACAGTAGCAACTGCTGCCCCCTTTACTTCCATATTCAATACAAATATAAAAATAGGATCAAGAATAATGTTCAATACTCCTGGAACGATCATAGCTATCATAGCATATTTTGCGTTACCTTCTGCTCTCATAACGTTGTGACTTGCCATTGCAATTGAAAAGAATATTGCTCCATAAAGGATTACACTCATGTAATCCTCTGAGTATGAAAGGATATCAGGTGTGGCCCCGAAGAGATTTAAAATAGGATCTAAAAAGATAGTACCAAGAATAGTAAGAGCTATGCTTAAAACGAAGATAGCAGAAAAAATATTCCCTAAAGCGTTTTCTGCCCGCTCAACATCTTTGGCTCCTAAACTTCGGGATATTAATGTTCCCCCACCGATTCCTATCATTCCACCAAAAGCCATAATGATCATCTGAATTGGAAATGCAACAGATACTCCAGCTATTCCAAGTGTACCAACACCTCGGGCAATGTATATAGTATCGACAAAATTGTACAAAGCTTGGACCAACATGGCAACTATTGCTGGTAATGACAGTTCCATTAATAGCTTCCCTATCTTCTTGTCTTCAAGCTTATTGGTATTTTCTTCCAATTACGACACCTCCTCATGATCTTTAGCTTTGTATTTTAGTATGTTAGTGAGCATTTTATCCAATATATGTTGAACCATTTCTTTTTCCTCAGTTGAAAGATTGTCTGTTATAATTCTTTCCCAATAATCATTCATCTTAACCATTTCGTTATAGATTTGGTAAGCTTTATTTGTCAAAAATATTCTATTGATTCGATGATCATTATCATCGATTTTTTTCGTAAGATAACCATTTTTTATAAGCTTCTTGATTGCTCTTGCGGTAGTTGCTTTATCGAAATTTAGATGCTCGTTTAATTCTTCTTGACTTATTCCATCTCCATTTTTAAGTAAGTACATAAGAAACTGAAATTGACCTCTTCCAATGTCAAACCTTTGAAGTTCTTTTTTCATCATCGAATTCATGGTTCTGAATAAACATGATATCTTGCTAATAACCGATGGATCTTGCTCTAAATTAAGCAACTTTTGATTTTGCCTCCTTTAAAAATCAGCTCTCCACTCTTCTAAGGAAGAGCCCAGTGATCAATTGAAACCTTCAGCCTGACCATAAGGGAGAAATGGAAACAAAAATAATTATAGAAAAAAATTGTTGCATATACAACCATTTTCCCGTTAAAATTTGGTTGCATGTGCAACTAATATTTTCTGGTTTTATATTTTACTACCATGCTTTTTTCTCTTTCCATCTTCCCTTTTGATAAAAATAAAAAAGGATGAAAGATTCTGCGATATCCCCGAACATATAAGAAAGCCACACCCATGTTAAGGGCTGGTTAAAAATATTAATAGCTACGATTAAAATGCATAATTGTATTCCCCACCTTGAAATAATGCTCGATAAAAGAAACGGAAAATTGTACCCCGATGCAGAAAAAGCACTTGCAAGGCCATAACCATATCCTAATACAACTAAACCTACTGATCCATACTTTAGAAATTCAGTTCCATATTTAATCACAATAGCGTCGTTTGTGAAGAGAGAAATCACACTTTCACCAAAACCAAACGCCATTACAATGAAAAATAACATTGCAACTGAACCTAATATTCCCGTGATATTTGCAGCTCTTTCAGATCTTTTTATATCTCCGGCTCCTATCGCCTGACCAACCACAGAAGATGCCCCCATAGTAAGACCAAACAAAGGGACGAAGGCAAATCCAAAAATCCTGCCAGCGATCCCATTTGCTGCGATAGCCTGATTACCAAAAAGTGAGACAAAACCTAATATAACTATATTTGAAAGATTTCTAAAAAGTATTTCTACACCGTTTGGCATTCCTATAGTTATTAATTTTATATCAATATCTTTATTTAGTCTAAATAAACCTTTTATACGAGGTTTGACTTCATGAGTTCTGGAAAAAAGAATTAAAAAGCCTATAAGAAAAGCAATGGACTGAGAAACCACGGTTGCAATTGCTGCTCCCAAAACTCCAAAACCCAAGCCTGGTAAGTTGATAAAAGGTACCGTTTCAAAGATAAAAATAGGATCAAGAAAAAGGTTTAGTATGCTAACAAATATCATTATAATCATTGGTGTTTTAGCATCCCCCAAACATCTAAAAACAGTGTTTACAGAGTAGGAAGAGAACATTATCGGTAAAAAGAACAATCTTAAATAACCATACTCTAAACCATAATTCACCACAGTTTCATCTGCAAAAAGAGACATCAATGGTTCCAAAAACACTGCCATGAAGGTTGCAGCTATCAATGCAACCAAAAATTTGAAACTTATAGTTTGTTCAATTGATCTTGCAGTTTGATTATAATCTTTTTTACCGTATGCTTGAGATACCAATGAGATTGAACTTACACCAATAATCTCATTTAATGAATCCACCATCCAAAATATAGTTGAAAAAATCGTCACCCCCGCTATCGCCTCACTGGAAATCATACCTATCCAAAAGATATCAACAAGATCGTAAACCATTTGGGCTGCCATACCAAACATTGTAGGTAGTGCCATCAACAAAATATGCTTTATTACACTACCTTTTGTTAGATCTTTTTCCATATATTCCTCCCATAAACATTAAAATAATTTAATTAATAGCGCCCCTCACCCCTTCCCCACCCTTAAAAATTCTTTTTAAGAACCTTTGATTATTTTACCATTAATGTATAAATAACTCAACTTTGTAAATTGTCAGATTGATTTTTCAAGAATATGATATACTATATTAGATATTGCGTTTTGATCATGACTGAATCCAGAAAATTAGAGAAATACTTCATAATCTGGGGAGGAATAAAATGGAAAATAACCCTTCAATTCAAATGGAAAAGATGATTAGAGAGATTTGCTCAAAAGTAAAAAGTGAAGGAAGAAAAGTTTTAAAAGAGTTCAACATTTCTCCGGCTCAGTTTGATGTTTTGCAAACCGTTTATTTCAAAGGTCCTAAAATGCTCAGTGACATCAGTAAAAGATTGGGGGTAACAAAAAGCACAACAACTGGACTCATTAGAAGATTGGAAATTGCAGGATATTTGGTTAGGGAAAAATCAAAGAAGGATAAAAGGGTATATGTTGTTCAAATTACTCAAGACGGGACTAATATAATAGAAAACGTGATAAAAAACAGGGTAATATTGATGGAAAAAGTATATGAAAAATTGGGAGAAAAAGAAAGAAGTGTAGAAATATTAAATGAAATCAATAAAATTTTGAATGAAAATCAAGGTGGGATATAACAGTGTATAGAAGGTTTTTAGTGTTTCTCGTATTAATCTTTACAACATTTCTTTTTTCTTACACAATAAATCTAATAGCATTACCTGGTAGTGAAGTTTATTTTGATTCTCAATTTATGGGAACTGTTACAGAAACACCTTTTACAATCGAAGTACCTAATGATACGGATGGTTATCTCCATGTAAAAAAACTGGGATACAGCGATTTTATTGTCCGTATAGAGCTTTTAGGAAGCGAATCCCAAATTACAGCTGAACAAGTTCCTTTAGCCAAACTTATTTTTGATATCAACGTTGATTCTGCCAATATAAAATACACCTTTTTAAATCAAGATTACAATATAGCCTTACCCACATCTAATGAAGTTGATATTCCGTACAACGTAGAAAAAATAATTATAGAAAAAGATGGATTTTTTGCAAAAGAACTAAACCTTGAGTTGAAACCATTTGATAAGAAAAATTTAAGGGTCTCTCTAATTCCTTCTAATGAAATATTGATTGAATCAAATCCTAACCAAGCAAACGTTTTTGTAGATGGAAAGTTAATTGGAACAACTCCTATTACCGTAAAAAGAGATAATTTCGATATAATTTTGTTGGAAAAAGAAGGTTATTTAGTTAAAACAATAAAAAATTTGCCTCAAGATGATAGAATCTTAATTGATTTAGAAAAAGGAATAGAACTCTTTGTTGATAGCGAACCAAAAGATGTGGGGGTATTTTTGGATGGTGAATATGTAGGAAGTACACCAATGAAAGGTTTATTCCCTACTGGCACATATAATTTAACATTATCTAAATTAGGATACGAATCTAAAGAAATGCTGATTGAATTAACCCAAAACGGCTTGAACAGATATTATGTTGAATTGAATCCATTTTTAAATACAATAAATTTTCTAAATTCTGAAAATTATGAATTCAATATCGATGGTAAATACGTAGGGAAAGGAATTGATTCGATTATTTTGGATGATTCACCACATTTTGTTAGAATTGTATCCGGAACAAAAAGTTTAGAATTTCCTATTTATAGAGATTTTTATGACAAAATGGAAAGTATAGATCTAAATAAACTTAGCACAGTAAATGTTTATGCTATGTCCAATACGAATGTGAGCTTTTTAGGAAAAACTCAAAAGACTCCTGCATTCTTTCTTTACAATATGTTAAACAATGCCCAGTTTGTTAACTTAAGGACACTAAATAGAACGTACAGTGTACTTTTGGAACCTTCTGAAAGTGTGGATATTTATACGAGTAGTGATTTTGGTAATATTTTTATTACTACTAACGTTAAAGATCCCCTTATCTACATTGACGGTCAATATTTGAATTATAATGATCGGTTTGGTTACCCTCTTAAATCTGGAGTCTATATGGTAGAGGTTAGAAAGTTTAACGAAATAAAACAACAAAAAGTAACCATAAACCCAGGCGAAAAAAGTTTCGTACATTTTGAATTTGATTCCGCTGTACCTGTAAAGGTCAATTTTACAGGGGAGAAGTATACCATCAATGGTGAAGAATATACCAACTCTCAGAAAACTTTCTTTTTACCGTCAGGTCCAACTCTGTTTTCAAATGGAGGCGTATCTGTAGTTCTTTTTGTAAACGAACCTATGTACGTTGATCTAGATAAACTTTTTGGAGGGTTATAACGATGGCAAAAAAAATAGTTTTATTTTTACTTTTTACTTTTATTTCATTGAGTTTGTTATCCCAAACCAACATATCAGATTTACAACCATCCTCGCCAATATATCCTCAAGTGGTGAGAATGGTTGAATCAGGAATCATGTATCTGGACAATCAAGGCCGGTTTAGGGGTTCTCAACAAGTTTTAAGATATGATTTGGCCGAATTTGGTTCAAACATGCTCGATTATGTAGATGGACTTTATGGTCAAGATCTACAAGAAATAAGTAATAGATTACTTAAGCTCGAAAATTTAAATACTGAAATAAGACTGTACAATTTAGAAAGTACCGTTTTTGCCCACGATGACCGATTATCTTATTTGGACTCTACTATCCAAAATTTGGGGAAAAATGTATCGGATATATTAAAAGTAATTGATCCCAGTCAACCAATTAACGAAGACAATATTATCTTCCAAGAGATTTCTCAAGGAGCAATTGATATTGCAAAAAAAACTGCACAAGATGAAGTTCAAATGATTGCTGAGTCTTCAATGGCATCTTTAACAATTTTTCAAGAACAACTTCACAATTTTGAACAAGAGGTAAAGAACTTAAACACCAAATACGATCAAACTATTGAAAGTTTGGAATCTGTATTGCTAACTTCTACACAAGAAAATAGAGAAGAACTAAAAAATTATATAGACATGTTGTTAAATCTCGAAATAGACGGATTGAGAACATCTTTGACAAACATCGCTAAAAATGAAGTTTATCTATATAACGACACATTGTCTGCTACACTGAATAATCTTGATCAAAGAATTTTAAGGTTAGAAAGTGAGATACTTCCATATGAAAACAGTTATAATGAACTGAGTAAAAAGATTAATGAAAACGAAGCCAAGCTGAATTTCATTCTCTCAAATGTTTCAACAAGTATTTCATCAGAAACATTAAACGATGAACTATTGTTGGGAATAAGAGCCGATATCGAAGGGTTGAAAGTAAAAACTAATAATCTCTCAAACGATCTAACTGTATTATATGATCAAGTGTCTTCTAACCAATCTTACATAGAAACTTTCGATGCAAGGCATGCCTACTACAACTCTAAAATATTAGATTTGCAAAATAAATATAACACTCTTTCTGGGCAAATAATAATTCAGAACAAAAAATTGGATAACATAATTTTTGAATTATCAAAGCTTACGCCAACGTCATCAGAGATGGTTGCTCCTCAGTATACTATTGATATCAAAAATCTTCAAGAAAGAGTTTCAAGTTTAGAAAGAACTATTGGTGCTTATTATGATCAAATTGGTGAGCTGACTGTATATGCTACGATGTTTGAAGAATTTAATGATAATTTGAATGAACTTTATTTGGCATTAGAAAAAAATAACGGTGATATTCAAACTTTAAAAGAACAAACAGAAGCGTTAAATGCTCAAATATCGTCTTTAGCAACTTTGACTAATTTAAATAAAGATACATTATCACAAATAGGTGATATTACAAAAATAGCTGAAACAGTAGATTATTTGAATGATAACTATCAAGATTTGAACAGAACAAATGCGCAATTACAAAACGACTTAATACAAGTAGAGAATAGATTATACAATATTGAAAATACTTTGAACAATTTTCAAATAACTTCTTCTGAGATAGAAGAACTTAAAAATTCTTATAATTCTTTACTTGAAAAATACTATGAAATTAAAAGTGAGTCCGAATATTTGAATGATCCTATGATGTTAAAAAACGATCTCAAGGCAGAACTATCTCAGCAGTTAGCAACGGAGTTAGTTTCCCTCGAAAAAGAATTGAAAAATATCGAAGATGAACTTTCAAGTGTTGAATCAAGAATTTCTAACCTTGAAAAAACCGTTTTTCTTCACGATGAAAGTATTGCCATGCTTTCACAAAAAACTGATGAGACAGTAGAAAAAATTAATAATTTAGAAAGTTCTGTACAACAGATTGAAAAACCTAATCAGACTTATATTTCATCAATAATTATAGGACTTGTGGGGGTTTTGGTTGGTGCAGGAATTGTTTTATTATTCCAATAATTGCGGGAGGGAACCATGGTTTACGGAATAGCTTTAGGGAGTGGTGGCGCTAGAGGAGCCGCTCACGTTGCCTTAATAGATGAACTGAAAGAAAGAACAATAAAGATCGAAGTAGTAACAGGATCGAGCGTAGGTGCATTAGTAGGTGCCCTCTATGCTTTAAATCCTGATGTAGACCTATTTCAAATATTCAAAGACTTGACCCTTAAAAAGAAAAAAATGATAGATTCACAGTTTAGAACTCTAAACAACAGAATTACTAATTTCCCTAAAATGGTTGCAGGTAAAAGTTTTTTAAAAAGTGATTTCGTTTACGATATTTACAAGCAGTTGTATGGACGTAAACGTTTTTCCGATTGTAAGATAAAATTAGGAATCGTTTCATATGATTTAGAAAGCGGTGAAGAAGTGGAGATCACAGAAGGGTACATTATCGATGCTGTTATGGCTTCCTCAAGTGTTCCCGGCGTTTCCCCTCCTTTAAGGTTAGGGGGCATGAGCCTGTTGGATGGAGGCGTTTTAACTCCTGTTCCAGTAAAATTAACTAAAAAACTAGGAGCAGATTATGTAATAGCAAGTAATTTAAATGGTGAGGTTAAGAATGATTTTAAGTTTAACGACGGATTAGATTATATTATTTCCATTGAAGATTTTAAAAATGATCTTATGGTTAACTATGAAATAAATATAGCCGAAGAGGTTTATACATTCCCAATAGAGTATTCTTGGGAAGGATTTTCTTATTTTAACGAAATATACCAAGATGCTAAAAATTTTTTAAAATCCATACAAAATAAAGCGAGGGAACAACTTTGAACTTAGTAATGGGTGGCTTTTTTGAAGGATTTTATTGGGAATCTGGCGTTTTAGAGTCTATAGCAAAAAAAGAAAACGCCTTAAATCTATATACTTCTAGTCTAGGAAGTTTAAGAGGATTATTTTATGCATTGTACGGAGTAAATTTTTTCGGACGTTTAAAAGATTTCATATACGAAAAAAATAATCCTTTACGCGAAGTAATAACTAATACAGAATTATACAACAGTAGATACGCCCAAACAACAGCATTGATAAGATTGGGAAGAGGGAAAATGTCGCTTTACAACCCTGATAATTTAAAAAAATTTTTGGAAGGTTATTTTGGTAACCAAACACTTTCTTCACTTCGGAAAAACGTAAGTTTCGAAGTCTTCGAGCTAAAAAATAAAGAAGTAATTATACTGAAAAATGAAACAAAAATCGTTGATATGTTAATGATGGAATTAGCGTTCCCGCCTTATTACAGTTATTATGAATATCAAGGTGGATTTTTTATTCCAACCTCATATTTATCGTTTATTCCTCAAAAATTTCCTAAAGATGCAGTAATTATATCATTTGATCCCGCTTTAACTTATCCAGATCCAAAAAATACCGTCGAAATTCTTTTAAAAACCTCCTATTCTAGAACGTTAAAAAATTATCGTTTATTGACCGAAGACTTTAGTACTATCGAACCGCAAAAACAGTTGAAAGATTATTTTAATATGTCCGCTTTTTTTGATGGTCAAAATCATGCTAACAATTTTTTGGAGGCAAAAGTATGAAGCGTTTCACTTTATTTTTTTTAATGCTTATATTAACAAATTTGATTATTTATTCCGCACAAATAAATGTAAGAGCAGATGAAGTAAAAGGTGAAGAAAGTAGATACATACTGAAAAATAATGTCCTTATACAGAAAGAAGATCTCTCTATTTCAACGGATTTTGCTACCATTACACTCGTTAACGACGAGTGGCGAGAAGTAAACACCGACAAGGTTTATATAACTGCCGACACGTTTGAAGCCACATCCTCTTCTATGAACTTTGACCTTCAGACTGAAAAAGGAAAACTTTCAGGGAATGTTTTAGCTAAGATTTTTTTGGAAGAATCAGAGATCGAGATAAATTCTGATGAACTTCAGATTGATAACAATAACAAAAGATACGAGGGAAGATCTGAAAATATGGTTTTGATTAAAAAAGGGGATTATATAATAAACGCAAAATCCTTTGTTTTTGTTGAAAAAGAAAACTTGCTCACACTTTCCGAAAATGTACATATAGTCAATTCTGTGGAAAAAATTGATATGAAATCAGCATATGCCACATTCAATACCCAGACCAACGATATAGAAGCCCAGCAGGTTAATTTAATTTTGGAAGTAGCAGATGAGGAGGAATAGTTGTGAAAAAATTTTTTGTTGTTTTTTTCTTAGTTTCTCTATTTATTTCCGTCTTTTCGCAAACATATTATGAGATGGGTTTTTCTTTGCTGAATTATCCCGATGGTTTCAAATTTGCTTTAAGGAGTGGTTTGGAATCAGATTCCTTCAACCTTAATTTTGATCTTAGCCCAACTTTTGAAGAAACGTTCTCTTTGATCACGATTACTGATGTTTCTGTTAAAATTTTGGATATAAACCCGAACGCTTTTTTAGATGTTGGTTTATTATGGGTCTACGGTGAAGATTTTCCAGGTACTCTTGCATATGGAGGTTTCAATCTGAATTTTAACAACATTTTAGGAAAATTGTACATTGGATACCCATTCAACAATACCGACGATCCTTTGAACTATTTCGCAATAAAATTGGGTTATGTAGTTCCAAAACCTGCCGATTTCATCGATGATTTAAAGTTGGAGTTAAGGGTGGTAAATGGAAGGATTGACTTTTCAATCTTTTTGGTTGAACCTTTGTGAAATGAATAAAAATCAAGGGTTTCTACTGATAGAGAGTGTATTTGAAATTTTTATTGTTTCTTTAACAATGTTGATTGTAATAGGTACTTTTTCCGGTACATTGAACATTTTAAAAAGTTCACTGGAGGAAATGATTAATATAAATCTTATTTCAAATGCCATTATGGAAGTGATAGTTGTCGCAAAAAATGAGATGACTAATGTGACCTCCTACGATTCTGATTCTTCAACCGTCTTAGGAAATTCATCTGATGGTGAAACAGTTGGTTTTTCCTACAATAGATTTGCACAAAAGATCAACCGTTACAAAGACTCTGGGTGGGATAAAGGATCTACATTAATTTCAGAAAATATAACTGCTTTTTCATACGATGGAAAATTTTTAAAGGTAACATGGAATGATGAGTATGAATTAAAACTTTTCATCCCTGGCCGTGTTACAAAGGAGCGCTAAATAAAGATGAGACTTAGGAGGAAAACATTAATCAATGGCAAATGAAATAATCGAAACATATAAAATTTTAGAAGAAAGAATAAAGTCAGAAAACATTCAAATATATTTTGATATGTTGGATTCTCCTTATCCTTCTTTTAAATCCAAGGCTATTCAGGAACTAACAAAGCAAAAAATTGATGCCCCAAGGATTAAAGAATACTTAAAAGATCCCGATAAAAATGTCAGATTTTCTGCATATAGGTACTTAGATAAAATGGGTCTTTTGGATGAGAATAATATAAAAGAAGCTTTGAAAGACATTTCAGCAAACCTCAGAAAAGAAGCAATCATCAGCTACATTCAAATGGGTATAAAACCTATAGAATTTATTTTGGAGTTTACCGAAGATCCAGATCCAATTGTTAGATATCATCTCATATCCACGTTTTTGGAATTCTACCCACAAGACTCAGAAAAAATTATTAGCAAAATGAAAAATGATCCCTACGTTAAGATAAAACAATTGATTTCAGCTTTGGAAAACATCTCTGAAACCTTAAAATCCGAACAAGTAGATAAAAGCGTTAAGGTTATGGCGCTAAGAAGATTTTATGAAAGAGACGATGCCTATACCTTTTTTAATTCACTAAAAGAAACATACTTTGATTGCAACAATGAAACTAAAGGTATAATAATTAAATTCTTTTCAGGTTTACCATGTGAAGTTATAAATAAATTCATAGAAAAAATCGTGCAAGAAGAAAAGGATATTCACATTCTTCAACTAACTGCAAATACCTCAAAGAAAGTTTGTGGAATTGATTTTGTTCCTACTTGGTTGATCGACAAATTGGTAAACAGCGAAGAGGCAAAAGTCGTAAAGTTTGGATTAAAGTTAGCTTCTGAAAAGGAAGATATGGGGTATGTGGAATTTTGTAGGGACTTGTTATCGGCAGTAGATGATGACTTAGTCATCGGAGCGAGTGATTATCTTATTTATTTTCAAGACTATATGCTTAAAGATTACGTTCCGAACTTTCTCAATTCATTGTCCTCCAAACGAATAAGGGAAGGATTAAAAATAATCAGAAAATTAAAGTTAGATAATTTTTTAGAAGAAATATCATTAATCGCTCTCAACAAAATGTATCCTATTTCCTTGAGAAAAGCCGCCGTCAATCTACTGAAATTTTTTAAAGCCAAAGATTATTGGGAAGTGCCAAATCAAATACTCAAAGACCCTTACGAAAACGGGAATTTAAAACTTGCTGCGTTAAATGCACTTCTACGTCTAAATGCGGAGATGGTAGTTAATTTTTAAAAAGATAATGACCACAATTTTTGAACCTCACTGTCTTGTTTGCAAAAAACCTATTGCCTTTGGAGAACTTATTTGCGACAATTGCAAAGAAAATCTTTATTCGCCTTCTCTTTCAAATGGTGCTTTTAAGGTTTATCATTATGGAAAATACGAGTATCCTTTGTCCAACTTAATAAAAGAGTTCAAATACCATTCACATCCAAAAATTGCCCGGCTTTTGGGGAATATGTTAGCAAAGTTTTTTATAGATTTAAAATTTCCAGAACTAAATTATACTGTGTCATATGTACCTTCAAATTTCTCAAGTGTTCATGAAAAAGGCTTTGTACCTGCTCACTTAATTGCTCAGTATTTTTCAGACATCTTAGGCTTTCCCTTAATAAATCTCTTTTCCTCAAAAACTCTTAAAAGACAAGTTCAATTGGATTATAAAAAGAGAAATGAAAACGTTAAAAACAAGATAAAATTGATTCAGGATCCCCCAAAGAACATTATTATTATAGATGATGTGTACACTACAGGGGCTTCAATGAACGAAGTAGGTAATCTACTCATTAAGAAATGTGATGTTTTAATTGGCATCACTGTAGCAAAAGCTTATAGGTATTCTTTTAATAAATCTTTATAGTTTTTTATATCACAGATTGCACCAACATATTTTAATTTTTCTGCTGAAAATGCATTCCCTAACTTTGCAGCTTTTATAGGATCCAAACCTATAATCGTTCCTATGTATAAACCTGACCAAAATGCATCCCCTGCTCCCGTTGTGTCTATTACCTCTTTTGCATAGGAGTCAAAATGAGTAATTTTTTTACCATCCGAAAATACAAATCCCTTTTCACCTAAGGTAAGAATTACGTTTTTTACTCCCCATTCATGAAAAATATTTATGTATTCTTCTTCATTCTTATTTTCTTCGAAAATATGTGTACAATCATCTAAAGAAGGCTTAATAAAATCCACGTAAGGCATAATCAATTTTAGAACATCTTCTATTTCTAAGGATGTTTTCCACAAGATCTTTCGATAATTTGGATCAAATCCTATTAAAACATTATTATTTTTGGCAACTTTTAACAATTTAAGCGTGTTTTTTAGGTTTTTATCAGAAGATAATGACCAAGAAGAAAAATGAAAGATATTTGCTTTTTTCACAATATCAAAGAATGAATCTTGAATTTCTAAATTTAAAGAGGCAGATCTCAATGGATAAAATTCTGGAGATGATTTAGACTTCAAAACATAAACAATATCTGTAGAAAATCCTTCATCTTGTAAGATGCCTTTTATATCAACATTATAATTTTTTAATTGTTCAAGGATAAATTCTCCAAAAGGATCCTTACCTATCCTTGAAATTATAGCGGATTTAAAACCCTGTTTAGAGATATTAACAGCTATGTTACTGGGGGAGCCACCTAAAAATTTGTCAAAAGAAGTTGCATTTTTTAATCCTCTTACATAATCTTTAGAGATGAAGTCTATCAATACCTCACCAAACGAGACAAAATTAATCATACACTAATCCACCTTCTTTTTTTATCTTAGCTTATCGCTCCACTCTCCGCCTTATCTTTGAAAACTTCTTTTATTTCGCATAAGGCTATTTTTTATCGTCAGTTTTCAGGTAATGCAAAAGAATAGTATCTTCATTTAATTTTTTAAAATCAGTCAGCTTGAAATTATATTTATCATTCACGTATTTGAAAATCGATAGATCACCTTCAATAATTACTGGTTCGATAGTTAGAAAGATTTCATCAATTAAATTTTTCTCTAAAAACAAGGAGTTTATCGTAGAACCACCTATTAATGCAACTTCAGGGTATCCTTTCTTCTCTAGTTTATCCAACAATATCTCTGGAGGATTATCTGTAAAATAGAGATATTTGTCATATTTTAACTCAACTTCTTTATATTTTTCAGGATTTCCTGTCAACACAATATTAATTCTATTTTTTAAAGGAGATCCTATCTCTTCAAATGTTTTTCTCCCCATAAGTATTATGCCAATATCTTTGGTTATATTATAGAAATGTTCCTTATCTTCTGCTGAGGACCAACTTCTCTGAGAATCATCTGACATTCGGATTTTTCCATTGATACTTTGAACCATAATTAACTTTACTCTCATAAAATTAATCCTCCCCAAACTTAAATTCTCTTAAAATTAATATTTTTTAGAATTTACAAAACTTCTTACCGCCCTAAGCACCCTAGATTAGTTCGAAATGTTAAATTATTTTTGTTTTTTTAATAATAGTTATAACAGAATTTATCATTTTCAAGGAAAACTAAGATTTTTGGCTCTAATCGTCTTTATTCGGATTTAATTGGTTCTAATAGCTTCTAATTTCATATAATTACCTTTTGAGATGAAGGTTACATGTGATAAAATAACTAATGATTAATTTGTTTATTTAATTTATTATATCATATCAGGAGGTGGCAGTAGTATGAAAAAAGTAGTTGTTTTATTTGCTATATTGACGATGGTGTTGAGTGCCTTTTCTATTACCATTACAATGACAGCGGGTGCAGTAGGAAGGGAATTAGAAGTTCTCAATGAACAAGTTGAGATGTTTATGAAAGAAAACCCAGACATAACGGTAAATGTTCTTCCAATGCCCAACAGCTCTACGGATAGGCACGATCTTTACGTTACTTACTTAGCTTCAGGTACCCCTGATCCAGATGTATTAATGCTTGACGTTATCTGGCCAGCAGAATTTTCGCCATTCTTAGTAGATTTGACTGATGACTATGATTATTTTGGACTTGATGGATTTTTCCCTGGAACCGTTGCTTCAAATACCGTCGATGGCAGTTTGGTAGCAGTTCCTTGGTTTACTGATGCAGGTATTCTTTATTACCGAAAAGATTTGTTGGAAAAGTACGGTTACGATGTTCCAGAAACATGGGATGAACTTTATACAATTGCAAAAGATATATCCCAGAAAGAAGGAATCGAAGGTTTTGTATGGCAAGGAGCCAGGTATGAAGGTTTAACCTGTGACGTTATGGAATTCGTCCATAGTTTTGGTGGAGAAATAATGAAAGATGGAGAAGTTGTCGTTGATGATCCTGAATATTACGATAACAATGTTGCAGCAATAACCTTTATGGATAAATTAATAGAAGATGGCGTAAGTCCAAGGGGAGTAACTACCTACATGGAAGAAGAAGCTAGAAGAATTTTCCAAAATGGTGACGCAGTTTTTATGAGAAACTGGCCATACGCATGGTCCTTAGTTAACGCTCCCGAGTCACCAGTTGCTGGAAAAGTTGGTATAACGGTTCTTCCAAAAGGGCCCGAACCAGATGGAAGGAATTCTGCTACTTTGGGTGGATGGAACCTTGGTATAAACGCAAACTCTTCTGCTGCAGAGGTAGAAGCTTCTAAAAAACTGATCAAATTCTTGCTTAGTAAAGAACAACAAGTTTACAAAGCGGTTTATTCAGGTCAAACACCAACTATGATCGAAGCATACAACGATCCAAGAACTATTGAAGCAAATCCTTTCTATGCTGATCTTTTAGATGTTTTCTTGAATGCTGAACCAAGACCAATTTCTCCAATATATGCTGAAATTTCTTACGAGATACAAGTTGCTGTTCACGAAGTTTTAACGCAGCAAGCTGAACCTGAAGATGCTCTAAACAACTTAGCAGAAAATCTCAAATCTATAGTTGAATGAAAAAGAAGAATTTGATATAATTTTCATAGGTGGGCGGTAAACGGAGTTCCTCCGTCTACCGCCTTTCTGTATAATATAGTAGACTATAATTAGGGGGTGCGTTAATGAAAGTAAAAGGTACGTATAAGAGATCCGATATCTGGCTTGCCTTTTGGCTCATTATTCCAACTTTAATTGCTATCGGTATTACCGCCTTCTATCCTCTAGGACAAACTCTTTATGATAGTTTCTTCAAATGGTCTCTCAGACCAGGATTTGAAAGAGAGTTTGTAGGATTTCAAAATTATGTCAATTTGTTTCAAGATCCCAGATTTTTGAGTTCTTTGTGGAATACAATTTATTTCACTTTTTTTTCTGTACTTATAGAATTCCTTTTGGGATTAGGAACAGCTTTAATATTGAATGCGGATTTTAAATTGAGAGGTTTGGTAAGAGCAGCAGTTTTAATACCATGGGCAATACCTACAGCCGTCTCTTCCCAAATGTGGAAATGGATGTATAATGATCAATATGGTGTAATAAGTTTAATGCTATATAATCTAGGAATACTTGAGGAAGGTACCCCCATTCTAGGAACTCCAGGTATGGCTATGGCTGCGATTATAGGCGTTGATGTATGGAAAACTACTCCTTTTGTTGCTCTTTTACTCCTTGCAGGACTTCAAATCATACCTAATGAGTTATACGAAGCAGCTAGAATTGATGGCGCCACTATATGGAAGCAATTCACTTCTATCACTTTACCTGTGTTAAGGCCTACGATTGGTGTAACGTTGATCTTCAGAACTTTGGACGCTTTGAGGGTTTTCGATATTGTTTACATCATGACACAAGGAGCAGTGGGAACGGAAACTCTCGCAGTTTACAATAGGTCACTTTTAATGGATAATATCTTCTCTCCAAGAGGTTTGTTTGGTTATGGCTCTGCATTATCGGTTGTAATATTTTTGATAATTGGTATATTTACAATAATCTATATGCGCTCGTTGAACATTAAATTAGATTGAGGAGGGCAAAAATATGAGATGGGGAATGCGAGCAAAAAGAAATACTCAACGTACAATTTTATATATTCTGGTTATACTGATGGTTATCTTTTACATTTTCCCTTTCTATTGGGCAATTAAAAGTTCTTTTACTGCCGATCAGTACCTTTTTACAAAAAACATTACACTCTGGCCTCAAGGTTTTACCTTTGAAAACTATATAAAGGTTTTCACAGAGAGACCTTTTGGATTAAATATATTAAATTCTATTATAGTTGCTGGAGCTACGACTATTTTCTCAATAATCGTTGGTTCTTTTGCAGCCTACGCAATAGCTCGTTTAAAGATTCCTGGGAAAGGGCCTTTGATGTTACTGATACTTGCGGTAAGTATGTTCCCTCAAGTTTCTATATTGGGTGGCCTTTTTCAGTTGCTCAGAAATTTAGGATTGATAAACACTTATGCTGGGCTGATAATCCCATATATTGCATTGAACTTGCCTTTAACAACGTGGATTTTACAAAATTTCTTCAGAGAGCTTCCCAAAGAGATAGAAGAATCTGCTTATATAGACGGATGTTCAAAATTTGAAACTTTGTGGAGAATTGTTTTGCCTCTTTCCGCTCCAGGTTTGGTCACGACTGGTTTGTTAGCTTTTATTCAAGCTTGGAATGAGTTTTTATTTGCTCTAACTTTTATGCAAACTCCTGAAAAATACACAGTTCCTGTGGCAATTGCTATGTTTACAGGTAAAACCTTCTACGAAGTTCCTTGGGGACAACTAATGGCGGCGTCTGTAATAGTTACGATGCCTTTAGTTATTTTAGTTTTAGTGTTCCAAAACAGGATAGTTCAAGGTTTAACGGCCGGTAGCGTTAAAGGATGATGTAGATGAAGTTTTTATTCGGTACAGACGGCATAAGAGAGGTCGTTAATGAAAAGCTGACCGTTGACTTGGCGATGAAACTCGGAAACGCACTTGCTAACCTTTTTGGTTCAGAGTATAAAAAATTGTATATTGCAAGAGACACACGAAATTCAGGAAAGGTATTGGAAATGGCTTTAGCTTCTGGAGCATTGGTAGGTGGAATGAATGTAGAGTCATGTGGAGTTCTGACTACACCAGGATTAGCATTTATAACGAAAATAGAAAAATCTATAGGTGTTGTCATTTCTGCATCTCATAATCCTCCAATGTACAACGGATTAAAAGTTTTTTGTGAAGGATTTAAAATTTCAGATGAAACAGAAGAAAAGTTAGAAGAAAAAATTTTGAAAGGTCTACTTAAATACAGTGATTATAGAGATATTGGAAGATACATAGAAGACTCTTCAAAAAAAGAATATGTTGATTATGTGGTTTCTCTATATAAAAAGAACTTACAATGTAATGATTTAAAAATTGCTGTTGATGTCGCTAATGGAGCTGCTGGAGCGATAATAAACGATATCTTTGGTGAACTTGGCTTGAATTATACGGTATACCAAAATGCCCCAGATGGTTTCAATATCAACGAAAACTGTGGTTCTACATCACCTCAAACATTATCTAAAATCGTTAAGGAAGAAAAATATGACTTTGGCATCTTGTTCGACGGGGATGCAGACAGATGCCTTTTTATTGATCGCTTCGGTAATCTCGTAGATGGTGATGTTTTGATGGCTATCAACGCTCTGAAATTAAAGGCTCAAGAAAGACTAAAAAACAAAATTGTTGTTTCAACAATTATGAGTAATTTAGGTTTGGAAGAGTATTTAAAGAAAAATGAAATACATCTTATACGTACAGACGTAGGAGATAAATACGTTTTGGAAAAAATGCTACAAGAAAATGCTACAATCGGTGGTGAGCAATCAGGACACATTATATTTCTTGATAGATCCACTACCGGCGACGGAATAATTACCGCTTTAGAGACTTTGGAAACGCTGAAATATTTTTCTAAGTCTCTTGATAATTTTCTTCAAGAAATTCCTAAATATCCACAACACTTGGAAAACGTTACAGTAAAAGATAAAGTAAAAATCATGAAGGACAGCAGAATTGAAAATTTAATAAGAAAATATCAAAGTATTGAAGGATTCAGAATTGTAGTCAGACCTTCAGGAACTGAACCAAAAATAAGAATCATGACAGAAGGGTCCAATGAAGAAACAATTAAAACATGCGTCACAGAATTTAGCCAACTTATACAAAGTATTGATAACGAGTGAAATAGCTTAAAAAAACGGGGTTAGTGTTAAAAAGCCCCGTTTTTTAATTGATTATTCTGGTTTACCTATAGAAGAATTGAACAACGTACCTCACATTATTTCTATAAACTATCAATGCCACATAACTGTTCTTTTCAACTGAGGAAGCTATTTTTTCCCAGTCAGCTACGTTCTGTATGTCGTAATACACTCCATTAACCGCTATCTCTGTAATAACATCACCTGCTCTTAGCCCAAGCGCGTATGTATCGTCTTGTATTTCTTCAACGATGACTCCTTGAATGCTACTTCTTATACTGTATTTTTGTCGATCTTCTGAAGTTATATCCCTAACTACGATTCCAAAATAGGCTTCTACAACTTCAGGCGTTTGGCTCCCCAAAGTTACATTGAAAGTAATCCTTTCTCCAAACCTATCGACAACAACCTCTACAGTATTCCCTGCTGGATAAGTAGCCAACAATGAAGTTAAATCGTCTGTATTTTCAATTTTTTTACCGTTCACTTCAACTATTACGTCATTCACTTTTATACCTGCTTTCTCAGCAGCTCCTCCTGGTACCAAATCTTGGACATAGGCTCCTTTGTCTACTTTTAACCCCAAAGATTTTTTCAATTCTTCAGTTATATCGCTGATGTATACACCTAAATAAGCTCTTTGAAAGGTCCCTGTTTCCATTACAGAATCAGCAAATCTTTTCGCTATGTTAATAGGAATGGCGAACCCTATGTTCACGCTTCCTAACTGAGGATCTACTGCGATTGCAGTGTTGATCCCAATGACTTCCCCATGTATATTCAGTAAGGGACCTCCACTATTACCTGGATTAATAGTTGCATCAGTCTGTATTAAATCAACATAATTCCCATTTCCATCGGGTTTTGGAATGCTCCTATTGGTTGCACTTATAACCCCTGCCGTAACAGTATTTTGTAAACCCAGTGGATTGCCTATAGCTATAGCATCCTCTCCAATCCTAATCTTGTCTGAATCACCTAAAGGTAGCGTTGGTAAATCTTCATCAGCACTTATTTTTATTATTGCTAAATCGAGATCTTCATCACCACCTACCAACTCGGCGTCATAGTCCTTTCCATTCGGCAAGGATACAGATATCTTCTCTGCACTATCTATCACATGGTAATTTGTCAATATATAACCTCTTTTATCGAAAATAAAGCCAGACCCCACTCCTTTTGTTTGATACTCTGGCATTTGTTGACCAAAAAATCTTTCAAAAAAATCTTGAATGTATGGGTCGACAGGAACTGGAGCTGAACGAGTGGATTCAATATTTACAACCGCTGGAGCGGCCTCTTCAACCACATTAACTATGGGGCTTTCGTATCCTTCATTCACAATTGAAAACGAAGATATGGAAAGCAAAAATACTGTCAAAATCAAAACGATAGATTTTTTCATACTAGCACCTCCGATTATTCTAGTTATTTAAATTATAAACCAACTTCTTAAAAGAAACTTAAAAGCTTGAATTTTCAGTTTTGTTGTTTCTATTGTTTTCTACTACCTGGTTTTACTAATTGTAAACCTTGGATACATAAAGGACAGTTTTCTGAGGAGTAGGTAGCAGCTTGTATCTTAACTAGAGATATGATTTCTCTGTTTTCTAAAACAATTTTATCAGACCTATTGACGATACAGGCGAATGAAGTCACGTATCCTCCGTTACTTTCAACCAATTTTGCAACTTCCAGTGTGGATTTTCCTGTAGTTATTACATCTTCTACTATTAGTATTTTGCTGTTATTATTTATGACCTGATCTCTACGTAAACTCATGTTTCCTTTTTCATTTCTCTCTGCGAATAAAAATGGTACTTTTAAAGCTCTCGCCACTTCGTATCCTATGATAATTCCTCCCAATGCGGGGGAAACAACGTAGTCTATTTTTGAGGCTACTTTATCAGCAATTAATTTGCCAAGAAGTTCCGAATACTCTGGATATTTAAGAACTTTTGCACATTGAATATATGTGTCTGAATGTAATCCGGAAGATAATAAAAAGTGCCCCTTTAAAAAGGCCCCGGTGTCTTGCAGTATTTTTAATACTCTAGTTTCATCATTTTTTGTGTTATCTATCATTAAGATTTTTACCTCCTGATATCTCTTTTTATATACTCTAAAATTATGTTAGCGCCCCTTTGCCCCGCTCCCCACCCAATTTTTATTTCTAAAGAATTTATCTCTATTTTAAAAATTCTAAAATCTTATCATAAAATTTATTTTTATTGTAAATGCATTCAAATAACTCATGTTTACCTTTGGAAAAAGAAATTTTGGAAATGTTTGAATTCTTTATCTTCTTATACTCTTCGATGTTGACTATTTTATCTTCCTCTCCAAAAAGCAACAATGTGGGAATATCAACCTTTTCGATTTCATTCAATGCAATATCAGCTTCGTCAAACATTTGTCGAGCAGTTCGAACGGTTATTTTATCGTGTACCAGGGGATCTTTTTCATAAAATTCACAAGCTTTTTCATCCGTCGATAGATCATAAGGATTTATCCGATTTGAAAAGGAAAGGGTAGGAAATATTGAGAAAAGGTTTAAAAGCCAACTCAATTGTTTAATATCACCCAAGGCAGGAGAAGAAAGTATAAGTTTTTTCGGTTTTTTCTCTGTTATTTCAACAAATCTTGTGGCGACCAACCCACCAAGAGAGTGTCCGAATAGAATATATTCTTCTTGAACATAATTTTCCAAAAAAGAATAAACTTCGTAAAAATTCTCTATATCACCTTTTTTCCCAGAAGTATAACCGTGCCCGGGAAGATCAAAGGTATACACAGCAATCCCTTTTTCATTTAATTGCTTAATGAAATTCACGTATCTTCCAGAATATTCTCCGAGACCGTGAATCAGATATAAAGTTTTATAGTTATAGGTGTTTGGCATGTAGTATCTATGATATATTTTCATAAACAAATTATATCACAGTTCACAAAGCTTTTTGATTTTCTATCGCTTCCATTATTTCATCATTAGTTTTATGCTTTCGTAATAAACTCAAGATGAATTCCAAGGCTTCTTTTGGGGACATATCGTTAATGAACTTTCTTAGAATGATTGTATTTTTCATCTCATCCGGACTATATAACAATTCTTCTTTTCGGGTACCCGATAATTTTAAGTTTATGGCAGGAAATATTCTCTCATTAGACATTTCTCTAGCTAACACCAGTTCCATATTTCCTGTACCTTTAAATTCTTCAAATATCACTTCATCCATCTTCGATCCTGTTTCTATTAATGCAGTGGCTAAAATAGTAAGACTACCGCCTTCTCTAATCTTTCTTGCAGCACCAAAAAATTTCTTTGGGAAAATTACAGCGGCAGGGTCAAGACCTCCACTCAGCAATTTCCCACTGGATGGTACATAAAGGTTGTATTCACGTGCAACTCTCGTCAAACTATCAACAAGGACAACTACATCGTGGCCAAACTCAACCAACCTCTTAAAATGTTCCAAAGCCATTTCTGCGATTCTTATTTGATTTTCTGGATCCATATCGAACGGTGCTGCTATGACGTTAGCATCTACTGTATCACGAATATCCGTTACCTCTTCAGGTCGTTCGTCTATTAAAAGTATGTACCTTCTAGTATCGGGGTAATTTTCAGCAATGGAGTTAGCAATATCTTTTAACAGCGTGGTTTTACCAGCCTTAGGGGGAGCAACTATTAAACCTCTTTGCCCAAAACCTATAGGAGAGAATAGATCAATAATTCTGGAACTGTATGGTGCGTTTTTATGTTCCAAAACCATTCTGGTTTTGGGATACTCGGGAGTCAAATTTTCGAAAGAGACTCTATCCCGAGCGTTTTCGGGAGGTAAAGAATTTACCGCTTCTACTCTTAATAAGGCAAAAAATCTTTCACCTTCTTTTGGAGGTCTTATTTGACCAGCTATTATGTCTCCCGTGAAAAGGTTGAATTTTCTAATCTGTGATTGAGAAACATATATATCATCGGTTCCAGGCAACAACGAGTTGTCTACGCTTCTCAAGAAACCGTAACCATCCGGCAATACTTCCAAAATTCCTTCATAGAAGAAGTATCCGATTGATTCAGTTTGCTTTCTTAAAATAGCAAACTTTAATTCGCTTTTTGTCATCTTGGAATAATTTGATATTTCAAGTTTACGAGCTAATTCGTATAATTCTTTTCTGGTCATTTCGTTTAATTTAGCCATATTAATTTCAATGGCTTGGATATTATCCCTACTTTGTTTCTTTGATACTAAATTGTTAGTATTTTCATCCATGTGAATCCTCCTTATTACCTTTAGTATATACTGTGTTTAGGAATCCTAAAACTGTACTAGCGCCCCTTCGCCCCGCAGCCTACCCTTCTAAGGAAAGTAGTTTTACCCTTTCATTGCGAAGCTCAACCCACAAATTATCCTTTATAAATGTAGGCATTTGACTTCTAGAGTAAGAATATAACATACAGATCATAATATATTAATGAATTTTGTGGGGATACCACAACATAAGAATGAAGTAATCCCTCAAAAGCAAAAAGGGTTAAAATCAAAAATAGTATTGTGAGGAGAACAATAAACGTTCTTGGGAGAATCTAAAAGAAGTTCAATCGTAATTCAGAAAATATAATATAAAAAATTATCAAACACGATAAAACTTTTTAAAAGCCAAGCAATTTATTTTAAGACATTAAGAATCGACTTTGAAAGAAGTTACGCCTGGAGCTAAGACTTTGCTTTCGGTACCTTGATTTTCAAGTAGGTTTCCATGTTTATCTAAAAGTATTTCCCCATCAAAATTTTCTTTGAGGGCATATTCTAAAGATATGAGCCCTATTTCCAATTGTTCTTTTTCAGGTTCCTTGGTAGTAATTTTTTGAAGCAACAAACCCGGATAGGCAAGAATTTTTCCTATTTTTGTGTCGATGATTTTTGCGGTGAACCTTTGAAATTCGTAAGCTAAGCCTGCAACTAATGGAAGAAGCACTATTCTAGATATTACTTTCTGTAAAGTTGAATTGAAGCCTAATCCTCCCGTTATGGCAAAAACAATAATCGAAGCAAAAACTGTAATTATCAAGAAACTAGTACCACATCGAGGATGTAAAGTTGTGTATTTTCGGGCGTATTTGACCTCTAAAGGTTCGTTGTTTTCGTAGGTATATACACTTTTGTGTTCGGCTCCGTGGTACTGAAAAACCCTTTTTATATCTTTCATGAAAGAAATACCCCAGATGTAGGCGACAACCAAAAACGCTCTTATAAAGCCTTCAACAAATGCAAACCAAAATTCAGATTTAATATTGAAAGGTCTGGTTAAAAATACAGGTAAAACACCAAACCCTAATGTTGCAACTGCAACCGCAAGCAATATGGCGATAACCATATCTTTTGTAGTTAATTCTTCATCTTCTTCTCCAGATACTTTAGCCGAATAAGATAATGCGTTCATACCAATTATCATTGAATGTAGCAATACAAAAAAACCTCTTATAATGGGTATTTTTTCCCAAATTCCCCATGAGTTATCCTTTAATCTTTTAACTGCAATACTTCCGTCTTTTCTTTTTACCGCGACTACGGTATTTATTCCTTTCATCATTACGCCTTCGATAACCGCTTGTCCACCTACTGTTTTAGGTTTTGGTTTCACTAGATTGGATCCTCCTTAAAATTTCTTCTGCAACACCTTGTTCAGTGACTACATAGTAAAATTTTATAGCCTCTTTGTCTATTCCATTGTTCTTATTAAGCACTTGAGACGCCTTTCTTCTCAATTTGTACCTTTCATCATTATTCAATTTTGTAATGTCTTTTATTATATCAAAAAGGTGCGTGTTTTGTGAACACGCTTCAATGATTTCCAATATTGCTTTCTCATTTTCATTCATTTTTACTGTTGAGAATATTCTTCTGGGGAAATACTTTCAGAAACCCTTGCAACGACTTTAAACTTAATACCAGTTCTTTTTTCTGAACCTACTTCAACCTCCACAAAACCAGGGATAACGTATATCTCCTTGCCTTTAGCCTCGATAAATCTCTTTGCAATGGCAATAGCCTTCACTGCTTGATTAACCGCTCCAGCTCCAATAGCTTGTAGCTCAACCTCGTCTGTTTTTGACAGAACTCCTGCTATAGCTCCAGCAACTTTGTTCGGTGCAGATGAATGACTGACTTTCAACACTTCCATGTCTTGGCTCCTCCTTTGTGGACAGGCTATATATATTTATTCTATCATAAATTTTAATAATGTCAAAGAAAAAATTGAAAAAAGAATATCTAAATGATATAATTGATAAAAGAACAGCCTCACGGCAAATAAGGAAACAGCCTCACGGCAAGTAATGAAGTTAATATTTACTGCATTATTTTAAGGGAAAACGGTGAAAATCCGTTACGGTCGCGCCACCGTAATCGGGGACGAAACTTACAAAAAGCCACTGGAGAGATCCGGGAAGGCGTAAGGAGTAGAGTGATCCGAAAGTCGGGAGACCTGAATAATGCTGTTTTTTCTATCTCTTCGCGCCAAAGAGATAGAAAAAATGTTTAAATGGCGCTAATTTATACAAGGAGGCCATTTGGTATGAGGAAGGTGTTATTTACTTTTTTTACAGTTTTGTTGTCGGTTGTTTTGAGCGCTGAGTATTTATTGGTGGACGACCTTGGAAGATTAGTTCCTTTTGAAGAGGAGGTCAACAGGGTTATTTCCGCCGCACCAGCTGTATCTGATTACATCAAATATCTAGGTTTAGAGGACAAAGTTGTGGGCGTTACAGATTGGGATATTAACATTGATGCCGAGAAAATTGGTAATTTAGTACCTTTAAACCTGGAGAAAATAGTTTCTTTAAGTCCTGATGTTGTATTTTTAACCGGAGGATTTCAAGAGCATGAGATTAGTAGGTTGGAAAGGTACAATATTAAATCGTTGGTGATTAATCCAGTGAGTTTCAACGATATTTACAGGGAAATTGTATTAATTGGCAGTATTTTGGGGGAAAGAGAAAAAGCCCAGGCTCTTTCAAATGAACTGAGGCAAAGTGTTTTAAATATTGCCAAAAACTCTTTCACTTGGAAAGATAAACCAACAGTTTTATATTTAATGGTTCAAAATAATGTATCTGAAATTTGGACAGCAGGAACCGGTTCATATATAAATGAGTTAATTGCCTACGCTGGAGGATTAAATTTAGCCGCTCCATATACTGGGAACAATGGTTTTTTACTGGTTGGACCTGAATTCGTCGTTGCTCAAAATCCTGATATAATAATTGTTTCCTCGTATTATGAAGGCGACGAAACCTCTAAAAATACTATCTTAAATGCCGAACAGTTTAAAAACGTAAAAGCTGTTAAAGAAGGAAAAATAGTAATGGTCGATGGTAACAAAATGCATCAAGCTTCTCCATCATTGATCGATATACTTGAACAATTATACGAGTATTTTGGTGAAAATAGATGAAACAGATCAAAAAACGAGGGGAGTTTCCCCTTGTTTTATTTCTCATAATCTCGAGCTTTTTATTAATTTTACTTTTCACATCCTTTGGGAGTGTCAAGGTTCCCGTTAAAGACATTTTCACCTCTTTAATAGCTAAAAACAACAACGATATTTACAACAATTTGATTTTAAACATAAGGCTTCCAAGAGTGGTTGGAAGTTTTCTTGTTGGAAGCATATTAGCAGTTTCCGGGAATGTTTTACAATTGGTAGTACAAAATCCCCTCGCAGATCCATACATTTTAGGAATCTCGTCAGGGGCAAGCTTTGGTGCTGTGTTATACACCGCGTTGAGCAGTATTTATGGTCTTTCTCTTTTTCTCGGACTGGAAACTTTTTCTTTTCTTTTTGGTATCTTAGCGACATTTATTGTTTTAATATTGGCTCGACAGGGTAAAAAACTCCCTGTTTTATCTCTAATACTAAGCGGGGTGATAATTAGTTTTTTGTTTAATTCTTTTACAACACTTTTTACCGTGATGTATTGGGGAAACTTAATTCACGTCAATACATGGTTGATGGGAAGTACAGCAGATTTAATTTGGAGCGACAATTTTAAATTTATTTTTACACTTATCTTTCAATTTATTTTAGTTTTATTATTTTCTAAACAACTGAACGTCCTTTCTATGGGGGATGACATGGCTGTATTCTCAGGGATAAACCCCGATAGATTGAAGCTTTTTTTGATTGTAATAAACGTTTTTGCAGTATCTTTTACTGTGTCGCAGGTAGGAATAATTGGTTTTGTAGGACTTATTATCCCTCATATAGTTCGAATGATTAAAGGGCCGTACTCGTTTGTTTCAAATTTGTATTCACTCTTCATTGGAGGAATGTTTTTAATGTCTGCCGATTTTGTTTCCAGAACACTATTTGCTCCAACAGAACTTCCTATCGGTGTAGTGACCTCAATAGTAGGTGCTCCAATTTTCATTTTTGTAATGAGGAGAAAAGAGAAAATATGATAACATTTAACAACGTCCGTTTCACTTATGGAAATGGCTTTTTTTTGAAAATCGATGATTTAAAAATAATAAAAGGAGATATTATTTCTATAATTGGTCCCAATGGAGCGGGTAAAAGTACTCTGATCAAGATTCTTTCAGGGATCATCAGAAATTACAAAGGAGAAATAATACTAAACGATAGTGAATTAAAGAATTATTCTAACAAAGAACTATCTAAGAAGGTAGCAGTTGTACCCCAAGAATTCAACACCTCTTTCGATTACGATTTGGAAAGCATCGTTTCAACGTCAAGAATACCTTTCTCAAAGAGAATAAGCTTTTTTGAATCCGAACAGGACAAGAGGATTATCGATGAAGCCCTTCAAACTGTTGGACTAATAAATTATAAGAACAAGCCATTTTCATCTATGTCTGGAGGAGAAAAGCAAAAAGTTATGATAGCTCGAGCAATTGCCCAAAGAACTCCCATATTGCTTTTGGATGAATTCTCTTCGCATTTAGACCCAGGTTATACCCAAAGTCTTTTGAAATTAGTTAAGGAAATGGTCACCAAAGAAAAGAAAACGGTCCTAGCAGTATTTCATGATGTGAACAATGCTGCATTATTCTCCGATAAAATAATCATTATGAAGGATGGAACTGTTAAATATTCAGGAACACCTGCAGAGGTGTTAACTGAATCCATCATGGGGGAAATCTTTGAAATGGATGCTTATATTATAAAACATCCGATAAAAAAAGTCCCTCAAATTTTATTCAAATAAGGTGTGAAAAATGGCTACTATCGACGTAATCGGTGGGATTTTTTTAGACATTTATATAGTTAAAAATGATGGTTTTCACAATTCTGAAATTTTACAACTTCCGGGAGGATCGGCACTAAATGTGGCTATCGGTCTTTCTCAATTAGGCCATAATGTGAGGATGTTCGGTAATGTGGGAAAAGATTTCGTTGGAGAGTACTTGTTGGAAAAACTATCCTTTCATTCTGTTAATGTTGAATGGATAAAGATGATTGATAAAAACACTGCTACTTTTATTACATTAAATGAAAAACCAATTGCAATAGATAGAAGAATAAATGATTTAGATTTGTTTATACCAAAGAATAAATCAGAGTATCTCTTCATCACTACCGAAACTAATGAACGAATAATAAACAGCGATATTTTTCTGAATTACAAAAAAATCTTTTTTGATATAGGTCCCAGGCCAAAGTTAATAGATAAAAGGTGTGAAAATGTGTTTTTTATTGGTAACGAAAAAGAGTGTGAAAATTTTCTGTTTACCTGTGATGTTGTGAAGATGGGAGAAAAAGGGGCCAAATGGGGTGAAAAAATAGTAGCATTATCTGGCCAAAAGGCTTCATATGAAATCGGTATGGGTGACGTGTTTGATACAGTCTTAATAGACGGAATTTTGAATGATTTAGAAGAAGAACTAATTCTACAAAATGCCGTGGACGCTACTCAGAAAATCTCAGAATACTTAGGAGCTTACAACAAAATTATCAATATGGAGTTTTAATAATTGTTTTTATTTAGTTTTAACTGCTAAAGCTTCTTTCTTCTCTCCATATTCTATCACGTCTTTTAAAGTAATCTTAGATAACTCGTTGAATATTGCATCTTGTACCCTTTTCCAGACAAATTCGACAGGACAATTTTTTTGATTTTCACATTCACCCCCGGAAACACAGTCGTAAGAATTCAACGGCACTTCTAAGACTTCTACAATTTCAGAAAGATTGATTTTCTCAGGTGCTTTTGTGAAATAAAATCCTCCAAATTTACCTTTTTCTGAAGAAACTATCTTGGCTTTTTTTAATTCAGCAAAGATCTTCGCTAAAAATTCTTGTGAAACACCAGAACTTTCGGCAATCTTTGCTATTGAGATTTTGGTGTTTTTCTCATCTTCGTTTCTATTTTGAAGTTTATACATTTCATACAAACCACGTATGGCATAACAACTTTTTACTGTTAACGACATTAAACTCCCTCCGCCTTTATTTTTTTTATAGTCCCTTGAAGAATTCTAAGACCCTTTTAAGCGCCCCTTCGCCCCGCTCCCCACCCATAAGGAAAAGGTTTTATTATTTTGACCCAAACCCAGAAAATCATAGGAGTCTTTTACCTTTTCGCTCCTCTATCTGCTCTAACAGAAAACGGCATTCTTTTCACAATCATCGGTATAAATAACAGTTGAAGAATTATACCGGGAATTCCGAACATATAACTCATCAAAATTGAAGTTAGAGGACTAAGGTTTATGTTAAGTATTAGTCCTATGGTGTAATAAGCTATCATATATACACCTCTACCTATCAACATTGATACTATAAGATTAAAATATATGTTTTTCTTATTTAAAAGTCCTGAAATAAATCCGTAGGTTGCAACTTCTATAGTCATAAATATAAAAACAGGGAATGGTGGCATACCAAAAAGCAAGAAATTTAAAACAGGCATCAAAGCCCCTACAAGTAATCCAATCGTTGCCCCTTCCATGATACCAGCCATTAAAGCAACAAAATGCAACGGTAAGATTATTGTTCCCAGCATTGGATTGCCAATACCATGAACCAAAAAAGAAAAAATAACAACACCCAATGCTATATATACAGGCGATCTTGCGACTCTTCTTAGGGTTGTTTGGCGAGCAGTAGTGTTTTCCATCTAAATCACTCCTATTTTGATGTATGAGCTAAATTGTAATTAAATTTTTGAACGTATAACTGTTTTGTTTTGAATAAGGTACTACTTGAAACAAATCCATGTTGAAACAAAATTCCAGATCATCTTTGAGCCCAAGGTTTTTAAGCCTTTTGGCATGATCGGAATTCATAATTAAACTTCTCTTGCTATTTGTTAAATTTAAAGATACTTTTGCGCCATCGTTCAAGTGGTAAGTTTGCTTTTCCATGATTCTTTGAACAAATAATCCAGCTAAATATGAATCTTCTAAAGAAACGACCCCATTGGTACCAGAGCACACTATGCCAATATTTTGAAAATCCCTCTGTATTATGAAATCTACGACAGAAGAGAAATTTAGCAACGAAAGGGCAATCGTATCCCCAAGTTCGTTTATTTTTTTCATAGCTTTAGATCCGTTGGAAGTGGTTAGTACAATCGATTTTTTCCTTATTTTATCAGAATTATTTAAAAATTCCAACGGAGAATTGCCAAAATCAAAACCTTCTAACTTTATAGCCCCTCGTTCTCCAGCGAGTAAATATCCCATATTTTTCAATTCTTTTGCCATGTTGATGTCGTCTGTTACAAAAATTTCTTCAGCACCACAATGTAGTAATGCTGATATGCTAGAAGTAGCCCTTAAAAGATCGATAAGGACATAGATCTGATGATTTTTTATATTCTCATTCGGTAGAAAATAGACATTCAATTCTCGTTCAAAAAGACTTTCTTCTGTTATCTTAATCGATCTCCTTTTCTTCTGGAGTGAGATAGGTTTCTAGCCCATAATATTCGAGATGCCACGTTTCGTTTAAAGAAGCTAAAACGTATCTATAATCTCCTTCATATATAACGTGTGAGACAGACGTATTGTCAACTCTAAAAGAAGTGTGTTGATTAAGTGGAATATTGAGAATCCATGAAATAATGGTCCTAATGGTTAAACCATGTGCAACTACCACTATTCTATCCTCTAAGTTATGCTCCTTAACTATCCTTTTTATTGCCCTTACCGCTCTTCTTTGAACATCACCTAAAGCCTCAACACCTTCCACCAATGCCCAGATATCTTTATGCCAATATTCTAATTCTTCTTTGTAATTAAGAAGTATCTCTTCTAACTTTTTCCCATCCCAACTTCCTATATTACATTCGTTCAAATCAGGATCTTTTACTATTTGCAAATTGTGGTATTGATTGATGATTTCTCCCGTTTTAATAGCTCTTTTTAGAGCGGATGTATACATTGCATCTATTTTCATATCTTTAAATCTTTCTGCGGTTGCCTTCGCCTGACTAATTCCTTCTTCATCAAGCTCTACGTCTCTTTGACCTTGCCAAATTCCCATTTTGTTCCAAAGTGTAGCTCCATGTCTTACTAAATAAATATCCAAAACTCAAACACCTCCAATTATTCCCATTCTATTGTAGCAGGGGGTTTTGATGAAATATCGTAAACCACTCTTGTAATTTCTTCAACTTCGTTGGTTATTCTGCTGGAAACTAAGTCCAAAATTTCAAAGGGAACCTTAGACCAATCTGCAGTCATTCCTTCCACACTATCAACGGATCTTAAAGCTGCCACATAGCCATAACTTCTTTTATCCCCAGTTATACCAACCGTTTTTACCGGTATTAAAACAGCGAAAGCCTGCCATACTTTATCGTACCAGCCTGTTTCTTTAAGGGTGTTTATAAAAATATTGTCTACCTTTTTTAAAATGGTGAGTTTTTCATCGTTTATTTCTCCCATGATTCGAATCGCCAATCCCGGTCCTGGAAATGGATGCCTGTACAGTATCTCTCTTGGGAGACCTAAGATTTCTCCAACGCTTCTAACTTCGTCTTTGAAAAGTTCTTTAAGTGGTTCCACTATTTTTAAATCTATATCCTCTGGAAGCCCTCCCACGTTGTGATGGCTCTTTATCTTGAATGTCTTTTTCCCGGATTTTGCACTTTCTATGACATCTGAATATATTGTTCCCTGTATTAAATACTCGCAACCTTCTTCTTTTTTTGCTTCTTGCTCAAAAACCCTTATAAACTCTTCCCCTATGATCTTACGTTTTTGTTCGGGATCGGTGACCCCTTTTAATTTGCTTAAAAATCGCTCCTGGGCGTCTACTGTTGTCAAATTCAAACCCATATAATCTCTGAACGTGCTTTCAACTTCTTCAACTTCGTTCATTCTCAAAAAACCATGGTTTACAAAGATAGCTTTCAGGTTGTTGCCAATAGCCCTGTGGGTTAGTACAGCGGCAACCGATGAATCTACTCCACCTGATAAAGCTATAATTGCCTTTTTATCACCTATTGTATCTTTTATTTCTTTTATCTTATTTTCAACAAAATCCATCAAGGTCCAAGAACCTTTCAAACCACATATACCCTGAATGAAATTTTTCAATATATCAATTCCGAATTCAGTATGTCTAACTTCGGGGTGAAATTGGATGCAGTATATATTTTCTGATTCGTTTTCAAAAGAAGAGATGATATTGTTTGAGGTGAGAGAAGTAATTTTAAATTTCTCAGGAACTTTAGTTACCATATCCTTGTGGCTCATCCAAACGTTAAACGTACTGGGAATCTTTTTAAACAAGAGGGATTGATCGGTTATGTTAATCTTCGTTTTTCCATACTCAGCTATACCTCTTTGTTCAACCTTCCCGCCAAGTTTCTTCGCTATAAGTTGCATTCCATAACAAATACCTAAAATAGGTAGTTCAGCGTTCAAAATTTCATCTGATATATCGGGTGCATCGATATTATAAACACTGTCAGGTCCACCGGATAAGATTATGCCTTTCACATTGCTAAGGGATATATTATCGTCATACTGAATTACTTCTGAAAATACCCCCAGATCCCTAATCCTTTTTGCTAAAAGCTGAGTGTACTGAGAACCATAATCGATAACAAGAATCTTTTCCATTGAAGAACCTCCGAAAACGAAATGTTTTGATTATAACATTATAACCCTTTGCTTTTTATCAGGTTCATATGAAGATAAATCCCTGTTTTTGAATAATAAGGTGTAAATATTACTTGCCAAAAAATCGTATTCAATCTGATTTAAATAGATTTCAGGAATACTTTGATACCTTTTTTTGCTTGATAATAAATTGTCGTTTAATCTATTATATATTTTTCTGTATGTCGATGGGGTAGTAATAATTGGATAAGCAGAAAGATCTTTCATTTTACCAAGTAACTCTTGCCCCTTCTCTGTGAAGGCTAAAACCCTTAAATATTGTGGTCCGTGATTGTTGTATAATTTCACGTCTCTTTCTTTTAAATCAAAAAAAATCTTTAAAAGCGTTCTTTTTACTCGCGTCAACGTAAACCTTTTCGTCTTGACGTGGTTTACTAATTCTGTGAGGTTGGAACTTATTTTCGAAAATTTTGAATATCTAGTTTCTAATCCTTCTTTTACACCGTCTATTTGTATTAATTCTTCTTTTTTCATCATTCGCAGCTTACCTAAAATCATATCTCTCATATCTTCAAACATGATTGGAGCCTTACCTTTCTCAATCTCCCTGCGAAGAACTTCATATGAAAGGGATGGAACCCCCTGTCTAACTTTGTTCATCTCGTTTTTTTCTATAAGATTTCGTATCGCAGTGGCACTGGAAATTTCACCTGTGAATTCTTTTTGATTATATTCAGCTTTTATTCTTTGAATAGTGTGTGGAATAATCTTTGAATCATATAATTTTAAGGCATTTAAATACTCTAAACCTAAGATATCGTTTGATTGTTCTAATATGTCTATCACATTGGGTTCGTAATTTGAAGATTCTAAATACTCGACTAAGGCAAACTTTCGAGCATTTGGAAAAGATAAACCTTTTTTTAAATGTTTATTGAGTAACTTTTTAAAAGTTTTGGGTTGTTCGTATAAAATGTTCGATATTTTATCCAAAACTTCTAAATTACTCGATTCACTACCAAAAACTATATCTGTAACAACATTGGTTCTCTCTAATACGCCTATGGACCCCATAGCGAAGCCACTTGCATCTTGTATACAATAGACAAAAGGCAATTCGAAGACGATGTCTACTCCCATATTTACCGCAACTTCTGCACGCGAAAACTTATCCAAGATCGCAGGTTCTCCTCTTTGGACAAAATTCCCACTCATCACAGCGATTGTGTAATCAGGGTTAATTAAAGTTTTAGCTTCTCTCAAATGATGAAGGTGTCCATTATGAAAGGGATTGTATTCAACAACTACACCTAAAACTTTCAAAATTGGTCTCCTTATGTAAAATATTGCCTTTTATATTTATTATACCAGATTTGTGTACGTCATTTGCAAACATCATTTGCGAAGCAAATGAGCTATTGGTAATTATTTCTAAGGCATTACAAAAAGGCGTTTTGCACAGGGCGGCAAAAGCTTCGCAAATGAGAATAAGGATGCTGTTTCAAAAGCATTACAAAAAAACGTTTTGCACAGGGCGATACATCATTTGCTCCGCAAATGAGGGTTTGGATGTTGTTTCAAAAGCATTACGAATAAAGCGTTTTGCAAAAAGCAGCAAAATTAATTTAGTATTTAATAAATTATAAAATAAATATGTTAAAATTATAAAAAGCAAATTAATAGATATATTTAAAAAAGGAGTAGAAAGACTTGTGAATATTTTACTTTCAAATGATGATGGAATAATGTCTCCAGGTATTATCACACTAAAAACTTATCTCCAGCAAAAGCATGATGTTTACGTTGTCGCTCCCGACATCGAAAGAAGTGCAACAGGGCATGGAATTACAGTGAGAAACCCTCTTTGGGCTAAAAAAGTTAAGTTTGGAGATACTTTCTTTGGTCACGCAGTGAATGGAACACCTGCCGATTGTGTTAAAATTGGATTAGACGCGATATATAAAGACATACATTTCGACGTGGTAATCTCCGGTATAAATAGGGGAGCCAATCTTGGAACAGATGTCCTTTATTCTGGTACCGTTTCTGCGGCGTTGGAAGGCGCTGTTGGTGGTTATCCTTCTATCGCTGTTTCATGTGTTGACTTTTCCAATCCTAACTTTGAAGATGGAGCAAAGGTTGTTTTGAACATATTGGAAAAATTAGATTTGAACAATTGGCCAGAATTTACTACATTAAATGTCAATATCCCAAAAATCCCTTACGATGAAATGAAGGGGATAAAAATTACCAAGCAGAGTAGAAGAAGATACCAAGATTACTTTGAAGAAAGAAAAGATCCTTTTGGGAATTCTTATTATTGGATGTTGGGAAATATCATAGAAGATGATAACGATGACAATTCAGATTACAACGTAATAAATCAAGGTTATGTTGCTGTAACGCCGCTAAGTGTTTTCATGACAAAATATGATTTTATAGATGAATTAAAATCTTGGTTGGAGGTTTAAAAAGATGGAAATTAGACTTATTGGGGACCCTGTTTTAAGAAAAAGGGCAAAAAAAGTGGAAAATTTCGATGACAATTTAAAAGATGTCGTTGATGAGATGTTTTCTACAATGTATCTATACGATGGAGTAGGTTTAGCTGCACCTCAAGTGGGAATATCTTTGAGGTTTTTCATCATGGATTCTCGGGAAGAAAATGAAAAGGGCAAAAAAGTTGTTATTAATCCCGAAATAATAGAGTTCTTAGGAGAAGAGGTTAGCTTTGAAGAAGGATGCCTAAGCATTCCTGATATATTTGAAGATGTTGTTAGACCTGAAGGTGTGAGGGTGCGTTATCAGGATTTAAGTGGCAACGTTATAGAGGAAGAACTTCACGGGTATCAGGCAAGAATATTTCAACATGAAACAGATCACCTTGAGGGAATTCTATTCACTGACAAATTACCCATTGTAAAGAAAGCCAGGTTAAAAAAGGAATTGAACCAACTAATAGAAAAGGGCAAAAAACGTGCATGGGAGTTAGGTGAAACGGTAAAAACATGACAAATAGTAAGGATTTTAAAATTGTTTTCATGGGGACACCTGATTTTGGTGCCCAAGTTTTGGAAGAACTAATAAAAAACAATTTCAATGTTGTTGGAGTATTTTCCCAACCTGACAAACCTAAAGGGCGGGGGAAAAAGTTTCAACCACCAGCGGTTAAGGAAGTTGCCCTAAAATACAATGTCCCGGTATTTCAACCAAAAAGCGTTAATAAGGGAGAGGGGTTTGACTTTTTGAAAGAGCTGAACCCTGACATTATTATCACCGCAGCTTTTGGAAAAATATTAAAAACAAATGTTTTAAAACTTCCACCTAAAGGATGTTGGAATGTACATGCTTCTTTATTGCCAAAATATAGAGGAGCAGCCCCAATTCAACGCGTTATAGAAAATGGAGAAAAAGAAACGGGAATCAGTATTTTCAAGATGGTAGAAGCTCTTGATGCGGGAGATATAGCCATTCAAAAAAGTGTCCCCATTGAAATAAACGACAATTACGGCATAGTTTATGAAAAATTATTATCACTTGCAAAAGAAACTGTTTTAGAGTTTTTGAACTCATTCGATCATTTAACTTTGAAACCACAAAACGAAGAAGAAGCCTCATATGCAGAAAAAATTACAAAAGAAGATCTAATTGTAGATTTTAATAATGATGCTATAAAGGTTCATAACAAGATTAGAGCTTACGATCCATACCCCGGGGTAAGAAGCGTCTACGAAAAAGAAGAGGTAAAGATATTTGGTTCGGAATTTTCTGATGATTTGTTTACAATAGAAAATAAAGAAGAACCAGGAACAATAATACGTATTGAAAAAGACGGAATACTTGTAAAATGTAGAGATGGGGCTGTAAAGATAAAAGAGATACAATTCCCTGGTAAAAAAAGAATATCTACAATAGATGCCATCAATGGGAAAAAACTAAAATTATTGGGACATTTCAGCCCTTATTAAAGAAAAACTTTTCAGCATTGCTTTTTGTGATCTCTTTCAAAGTTTCAACATCTATCCCTTTTATTTCTGATATTTTTTCATAAACATATTTTACATAAGTTGGGTTGTTTCTTTTTCCTCTGTATGGTACGGGAGGTAAAAATGGTGAGTCTGTTTCAGGTAAAATTCTTTCAACAGGTGTTTTTTCAACCACTTCCCTCAATTTATTATTTTTTGGATAAGTAATCGGCCCATCAAAACCTAAATATAATCCCAAATCCAAGAATTTCTCAGCCATTTCCCAATCACTTGAAAAACAATGAACGACACCTTTTCTTGCTGGCAACCCTTTTTTCTGCAAGAAATTGTATGCCTCTTCATATGCGTCTCTAATATGGAAAACTACCGGTAAGCCCATTTCTTCAGCAATATCTAATTGTGCATCCAAACTTTTATACTGATCTTGTTTATTCGTTTCCCAATAAAAATCCAATCCAATTTCTCCAATAGCTACAATCTTAGGCTTTCCTGCCAGTTCTTTTATTTTATCTAAATCTGTTTCCTTTAAATCCTGGCTTTCAGTGGGATGTATTCCGACAGCTCCAAATATTTTTTCCTCATCTTTTACAAAATCAACGACACTTTTTGAAGACTCTACATTTATACCAATTTCTATCAACAGATCCAACTCTTCATTAGCTTTTTTCAACATCTCTTGCCTATCATCATCAAACTGTTTGAGTAACAAATGGCAATGGGTATCAATAAAATTCAAATTATTTGCTCCCTTCTCAAAATAGACTTCACTATCACCTAAAATTATACAGATTGAGACCTACTTCTGAATCAAATTTTCTCTCTACTGCACCCTCTATACTTTCAACTACTATTTCAGCGGTTCCGCTAACTATTGCAGAATTCAAATGGCCACCATAAGAATGAAGATCTGAATCTGAGGTACTTACATGTAAATGCAAATAAGTCTCTCCATTCATAGTAGATATGTTACCTGTGAGATTCAAAATTTCAAAATCTCCTTTAAACTCTTTTGAAAAGTATTTCTTTTCATGAGTATTGAACAAACCAATTGTTATATCGTTCGTTGAACCCAAACCATATACGGTTCCTAATTTTATTGAATTTTTTGAACAGAACTCTTTCAATGTTGAAACGATTTCTTCTCCCTTATCCAACCTAACTATGTATTTACTACCAAATTTAGCAAAATCCATCTGGCACTCCCCCTTTAATTAAATTATAAAAATCATACCACACATTTGTTATGATGGCTTTAAGCAAAAGAAAAACATTGTTAGTTTGCTTTATTAATTTATAATTAATGATTTATATGGTAAAATAGTATAAAAGAAGGGGCGCTAATACTCATAAAAGAAGAAATTTGTTTTTAAAAAAGTTACAGTTTGGAAAGGGGAAGAATATGAAAAAAACCTTTGTTTTTGATTTGGATGGAACTCTTTTAAATTCTGAGGTAAGAATTTCGCCAAAAACATACCAAGCTTTAAAAAGATTAAAAGAAGAAGGACATATTATAATAATAGCAAGTGGAAGAATGTACGCTTCAACTATGTACGTAGTGGAAAACTTTCTACCTTTTTTGAAAGGGAATGTGATTATTTCCTCATACAACGGGGGATATATAGTCGATCACAATGGAAAAGTAGTTTTTGAAAAAGGTGTAGCAAATGAAAGTGCAATTAAATGTATAAAATTTCTTAGAGACCTTAATATCCACAGACATATCTATATAAACGATAAACTTATTTCGGAAATAGACGATAAAGAGATTAGAGATTACTCTAAACATTCATTTGTTGATTACGTACTGGTAGATGATTTAATAGCTGAAATAGAAACCTCATCTCACCCAACATTAAAAATATTGGCAATTGGAGAGCCAGATAAAATAGACGTAATTAAAAAATTAGCGGAAAATGAGCTCCAAGGAGAGTTTAACCTTATGAAATCTTGGGATACCTATTTGGACTTTATTCCTTACGGTGTCTCCAAAGGAAATAGCTTGAAGATAATTTCAAAAATCTACAACTTAGATCCAAATACTCTTTACGTTTTTGGTGATTCCGAAAACGATATAGACATGCTTGAATTAACAAAAAACAGTTTCGCGATGGGAAACGCTAAAGAAGATGTAAAAAAAGTAGCAAATTACTTGTTACCAAGTAACGATGAGGATGGTGTGGCATATGCCATTGAAAAGATACTGGCTGATGATCTCGATAATGTTAATATTTAGCTTTACTTTTGGAAGTATATACGATATAATAAAAGAGGATAATCAAATAGTTGGAAAATTTTTTCATACTTTAACCGATATTGAAAATACTGAATTAGACCCAAATTACATCGTGGGGTATTTTTTAGATTTAAATGAGATTGATCCCGAGCTTTGTTATTTGGCTTTAGGATCAGTTAGAAACTTTTCTTTAATTCAGGATTTTTCAAGAGAATTAGGTTATTACCTTAAAAACTTGGGAATTGATTTTGTTGTGTTCGGTAATTTAATGATTTTGGAAAAAGATGCAGATGATCCTTTGAAGTATATTGGAAATTCACCTTATTTGATATCTGAAATTCTTTATAGAATGATAAGAGGGTTAGAAACAAGTGGAGTTACCCCTGTAATCATTGTAACCTCCAAAGACGATAGAAATGCCACACAATCATTACTTCAAAAGAGTGGATCGTTTTATACTTATTCAGGTCAAATAAAGAATGTAGATCTCTTTTTTGATGGTAATAATCTTTATTTGCAGAAAAACAATCTATTTTCACTTCCGTGGAATTACGGTAAAGATACTCTCGAAGAAACAATTCAGGAAATTTTTAACAATAGCATCGTATTAACGGGATGGCGTGATGAAGGAGAAAACTTATTATATAGAAAAATAAACACTACAGATTTAAAATCAGTAACGTATTTTTCCAAATCAGTTGAAGAAAGTGCAAGGAAGGTTTTTTCTGGTGAATTACTACCTACCGGAAATAAAAATTGGTAAAAGTTCTTTCATTATTTCTTAGGGGGGCTAAAATTGAAAAGCATTGGTTTAGATACATCTGGAAAAATGATCGTAAAAGGACCTCAAAAGGCAAAAGGCACTTTAACCGTTTCTGGAGCAAAAAACGCCGTGCTACCAATTATGGGAGCATCTTTACTCACTGATGATGATATTGATTTAAGGAATGTCCCAGATCTAGCAGACGTGAGAACCATGATTGAAATACTAGAAAGTGCAGGAAAAGTAATAGAACGTTTCGATGATCAATTGATAATTAAGAGTTCAGGTAATATCAATTCTGAGATTCCATATGAACCCGTAAGGAAAATGAGGGCTTCTTTCAACGTTTATGGTCCATTAACCCTCAGGAATGGTTATGCGAAAGTTGCACTTCCAGGTGGATGTTCTATCGGTGCAAGACCTGTGGATTTTCATTTAGAGGGTTTAAAAAAGTTGGGAATAGAAAGTACGATTGAACACGGTTTCGTAACCAGTAAATTGAACAATCCTAACAGTTTTATAAATATATCCTTACCTTTTCCAAGTGTTGGAGCCACAGAGCATGTCTTGACCACCGCTTGCTTACTAGAAGGCGTAAAAACGACTATCACCAATTGCGCTATAGAGCCAGAAGTAACTGATTTAGTAAACTTTCTAAATAAAATGGGAGCTAAAATTACAGGTGGTGGAACCTCAATATTGAAAATTGAAGGCGTAAAAAAATTATCGGGGGTAAAATACACCATAATTCCTGACAGAATTGAAGCTGGTACATACATCATACTAGGTAAACTCGTGGGCGAAAAACTAACCATAAAAAATGTATCTGCTGAACATCTAAATAGTTTATTCTCAGTATTTGATAATATTGGAAGCCCAGTAGATTACGACGAGAAAAAAAGAGAAGTAAAAGTATCAGAAACTCTTCTCAATCCATTAAATAGTATCAGCATGGAGACAGCTCCTTTCCCGGGATTTCCAACAGATTTGCAACCTCAGATCACAACATTTTTATCTTTGGTCCCAGGCAGATCTACAATAACAGAAACTGTGTTTAAAAGTAGATTTTACCATATTGACGAATTGAACAGAATGGGAGCTAAGATTAGGGTAGAAGACAACACGGCAATTATAGAAGGAGTAAACAAACTATCGGGAGCGCCTGTAGAAGCTACAGATCTTAGAGCCGCAGCAGCTTTACTTATAGCTGGACTCGTTGCAGAAGGAGAAACAATTATTTCGAATGTGGATCATATCTTTAGAGGATATGAAAACATACACGAAAAATTGGAACAAGTGGGTATAGAATTAATTTATGAAAAATAATGTTTTTTAGTTTTTAAAAAAGCTGGCTTCTTATAGCCAGCTTTTTGTTTTATCAATCATCTCAGAATTTAAATTCAGCTTTGAGATATAGATACCAATGTAAGTCTGCTAAGGTATCTGCTCCGATTACATTACCATAAACGTCCAGAGTTTCGTTGCCAAGGTGGGCACCTGCAGACATGTAGTCGTTGAAAGCATAAGAAACGTTGGCTATATATGCTATTGGATTTTCTGCCTGTTCTCCATCTTCGAAGAAATAGTAAACATCTGCACCTAAAGTAACAGGAACTTCAGCCACACCATAGGTTATATATCCATGAGGTGTAATAGATAATGTACTTGCGAAGTCAGTTAAATCAGCAATTGTAACAGGTACTTCTACTCCTGCAACACTTAGTTCTGAAATAGCGTACTCAACGGTTGGAGTAAGAGCCAAGGAATACACAGGTGTTGCTTCTAAAAAATCGATTGTTAATGTATCAGTTAAATCAACAGTCAATGGGTCCAAAAGATAGCTCAAATCTACCCCTGCTGTGACTTCTTGTGTGTCAGCCCAACTAACAGTGACATATATATCATTTGCAACTTCTTCTGCATAAACAGTCTTTAAGTTATTCTGCCATGTCAACCCAACGTGGGGTGTAACTGTTAATGTATCCATTTTATATGGGTATTTATAAGCAGCATCTACTCTATATGCCGTAGCAGATGAGGCCTCGTCAGAAGCATCTAAGAAATTCAGTAAACCAAAAGCTAAATCAGCACTTAATTCACCAGGAATTGGCACTTCTGTAACTTCTACTTCAACCGTAACTCTATTGTTGGAGGCATCTTCAAATTTGAAAGCTCCAGCAACAAGACCTTTTACTCCACTTACATCGAGATCGTAACTAGCACCTAAAATCATATTCCCAGGGATTGCAAAGTCTCCTGTAGCATGTTCTGTAACCTCTCCAGCTACTGTGTCAGCTAATACGACATTAACTCCGTAATCTGTTAACCCAAGTTTTAAAGAGCCTACAGCGTTAGTAAATCCGCTTATGGTGTAATTACTTAAAGCTATAACGCTTGGTTGGAATCTTAATAACCATGCTTCTTGCTCATATTGAACGTAGTTTAAGGATAATGCTGGTGATACATCAGTAACATAACCTGAGGCATCCTTAGTCACATTTACAGGTGAAAACGTGAAACCTGCTGTTAAAGTTGCCGGAAGTGTGGTTGTAAAACTAACATCCATACTGACATCGTAGTCCAACACTGATTCGATATCCAACGGACTCTCATCCATCTTGAATTCAAAACCAGCTGTACCGCTAACATCATACACTGGCTCTACTGCAAAAAGTGCAAATGAAGCAAAAACTACCAACAAAGACAATAAAACTTTCTTCATACAAAAACCCCCTTCTACTTTTGATTTAATTTTTTAAAAAATCCTTACTATTATAGCAAACATCCATAGTACTTGTCAATACGAATCATACATTTGATAAAATTTTATTGAGGCATGAAGATACCAACGGCACCTAAAATAACTCCCAAACCAGCTACTAACCATAACATTGTTTTATCTTGCGCTTTTTGTATTTCTGCATTTTGAGCTTCAACTTGTTGACTTAACTCTGTTATCTTTGCTTCGTTAGAAGCAGCTTTTTTTGCTAAATCTGGTAAAGCCTTAACATACATCTGATTTAGCTCAGCTATAGTTCTTACTTCTGCTAAATCTTGAGACAAAGATGCGATTTGCTCTTCATTTGTAGATACCCTGCTACTTAATTCGTCGATCTTGTCGTAAGTATCGTATTTGAGATTCAAATGTTGCCTAGTCATACTTGTTTTGAATTCTTCAAGCGAAGCAATCCTTTCTTCGTTTGAAGCTACTTTCTGAGAAAGCGAAGGCAATGCTTTGACAAACATTTGATTTTGTTCAGCTAAACTCTTTGTTTCTTCTACCGTTACCTCTAATTGACTAACCGTTGCTTTTAAACCAGCTACGTCCTGACTAACTGCCAACAGATCAGTCTCTAAAGCATCACCAATGTTTTTGGCTCTATAGGCTGTCTTTTTAACATCTTGATATGTTGCCTGCAGATCGGATAAAAGATCATCCGCTTGCAACTGCTCATTCAATGAATTGAACTGACTTTCAACGTTATTTACCTTCTTTGAAAGATCATCTACTTTGACTTCCAAATAGGCTAAATCGCTCGTCTTTGCGATTTCAGGAGAGTTTTCTAAATAAGTTACCAACCTCGACATCCAAACTGCTGCATCCGACCTTGTCAAAGGTTCATAGCCTCTAAATGTTGGTTCGTCTACAGGAATTACACCTTTTTCAACCAGCTTCATAACGTAATCATACGCCCAATGATCCTCTCCTACGTCGGTGAAGCCAAGTGAAAAAGCAGACACCACAAATACCATTACTGCAAATAAAGCAAGCGTTTTCTTCATTCTTCCTTACCCCCTTTTATGATTTTGATTTGATAAAAAACTACTTTTCTCAAAAAACCGTCACTATATTATACTATATTTAAAGAAATTTTGCAAAATCTATTTCATCTTTTTTATTTTAAAAAAACTCTTTTTCCCAACTCTTAATATAGCTCCATCATCACAATCAACAACATCTTTGAAATCCTTTATTTTTTCGTCGTTGATTCTAATGGCACCTTGCATTATAGCCCTTTTTATTTCACTGTTGCTATCGTAAACGTTGGTCTTGGAAACTATGTCTAAAATCGTTTCTCCACTTTTAATTTGAATCTCTGGCAAATCTTCGGGCATTTCTCTTTTCTGGAAGATTGAGACAAAGTTTTGTTTAGCTTTTTCTGCTTCTTCTTTATTATATAACAAATTAACTATTTCTTCTGCTAAAACCATTTTAATATCTCTTGGATTCACTTCTTCACTCTTCATTTGATTTTCAATATCTTTTATTTTATCTTTTGGAGTATCTGTTAAATATTTCATATACTTAATAATAAGATGATCAGGAATAGACATAACTTTACCGAAAATATCTTGTGGAGAATCGTTAAAAGCTATATAATTGTCGTAACTTTTACTCATCTTTAGGTACCCATCTGTTCCTTCAATCAAAGGCATTGTAAGCACCACTTGTGGGGACTGACCGAACTCTTCTTGAAGCTTTCTTCCAACTAAAAGATTGAAAAGTTGGTCTGTACCTCCAAGTTCCACATCAGCTTCAATAACAATAGAATCATACGCTTGTGCTAAAGGATACAAAAATTCAGATATACTTATAGGCTGATTTTCTTTTAACCTTTTACTGAAATCATCTCTTTCAAGCATCCTGGCAACTGTGTATCTTGATGATAGGTTAATTATATCAGCAAAAGATAATTTGGAAAGCCATTCGCTGTTAAATTTTACCACAGTTTTATCCGGGTGAAGAATTCTAAAAGCTTGTTCAACGTATGTCTTAGAATTTTCTCGGACTTCATCTTCAGAAAGTAAAGGTCTCGTTTTTGATCTTCCAGAAGGGTCTCCTATTCTTGCCGTGAAATCCCCGATTATTAAGTAAACTATATGACCTAACTCTTGAAACTGTTTTAACTTTCTTAAAACAACAGCATGGCCTAAGTGAAGATCAGCTCTAGAAGGATCCACTCCCAACTTAACTTTTAATTGGCCTTTTTCTCTTAATTTGTTCAAAAAATCTTCTGGTGTAATAAAATCTACGGAATCTTCTTGTATAATTCTAAGTTGGTCTTCAGGGTTCAAATATTGGTTCCTCCTTTAAGCTATTATCCAAGTTACCAAAAAACAGTTGATCATGAAAAGTATGCCAAAAGTTAGAGCAATTTTGGAGGTTTTATCTAGCCCTTTTTCTCTTCCAAAATTGGTGGCAGAACCGCCTGCACCAAATGCCCCACCTAATTCACTGTTTTTTTGCATTCTTTGCAGTGCAAAGTAGATTACTCCTAAAGCTAAAATGATATGAATAATTATAAGCAAGACTCCTAGAAAACCCATAAATTTCCTCCTCTTTATAACTTAGATTATCAATGAAATTTTATAATTCCTTTTTTATTATATCATACGAATAAACGTTATGCAAACCTTTTTCAAATTTCTTAAAATAGAGAAAAACGAAGTTTTTCTCACTTATTCGATGATAATCGCCTATAATCGTCTCTAATCAGGAATAATTTGATTAGCTTTTTTTTAATCAAAAAGGTAAAATAAGATTGAGTAAAAAAGGAAACGGTTCCTTATTGGTGGAAAGCGGGGCGAAGGGGCAAATACTCCTTTATCCTTTAGGTAAAGGAGCTTGGAGAAGGGGCAAAAACTCTTTTATCCTTTAGGGTGGGGAGCGTTTGCTGCAATTTGCAAACTATGTTTTTTTGCAGTTTTATGCAAAATGGTTTTTTTCGTAATGTTTTTGAATAACTTTCCTAATCTCATTTGCTTTGCAAATGATGTATTGAATTCGGGGTTTTTAAGGGGCTTGCCCCTTAATGTAGGGCTGAAGCTCCGCTATATATATAATTATGATTCCGAGGTGAATATTGTGAAAGAGAAAAAGAGAAATCCAAATCCCACTATTAAAGACGTAGCACGACTCGCCAACGTTGGAATAGCAACAGTTTCAAGGGTATTAAATAATTCCGAAAAGGTAAGCGAAAAGACAAAAGAGAAAGTTCTAGAAATCATAGAAGAGTTGGGATATTCTCCCAACATTAACGCTAGAACATTATCTTCAAAAAATATAAATTCTCTTTCTTTTGTAACACCAGACATGGGAAACGAATTTTATGGAATCATGTATTCTCTACTTGAAAAGAAAATTTCTCGAAATAATTATAGGTTGATTGTTTTTCCCCTCATAGATCAGATATCTCTGGAAAAGATTAAGCAAAATACTGATCTAATTTATCAAACCGATGGTGTGTTTATCTCTTCTCTTTCCGTTTCAAGTATTTTTCATAACAGAATTCCCCCTAAGAAAATAATATTGATCGATTCATATGATGAGAGATTCGATTCTGTTTACGTTGATAATTATCAAGTCGGGAAAACAGCCGCTCAATATCTCATAAATAATTCACCTGCAAATAGTACTTTCTATTTAGTTACTTTTAAGGAGCTCAACAATGAATTTACCTCTTTCGTCTTCAAAAAAAGAGACGAAGGTTTTTTAGAAGTTATGGAAGAGAACAATAAAAAGGTAAAGATTATATATAGCGATTTATTGTGGGATGGGGGGTATAAAGCGATTGGAACCCTTATAAAAAGGCGCCCCAGAAAATATTCATCCATTTTTGCAACATGTGACATGATTGGAGTAGGTGTCAAAAAATACTTGGAAGAAATGAATATGTATCCAAAAAAGGATTATTCATTGATAGCTGTTGACAATCTTCCTATTAGTAGGCTATTTCAATTAACAACGATTAGACAACCGATTAGCGAAATGGTCGAAATTGCTTATGAGATGTTCGTCTCTTCCATGGAAGGAAGAGAAAAAGCTGAACATTACAAATTGGAAGCCAAAATAGTAGAAAGAGAAACATAGAAGATATTATTATTTTTTTCTATATTGTGGAAACCTTTTCACTATATCACAACTTCAAAAGGAGGTCGGTATTTATGAGGAAAGTAGGTTACTTTTTGCTAGTATTCTTCTTAATTTCTTTGTTGTTAGGTTGTTCCGCGCAAGCAGATCAAGCCACACAAACTCAAGCTTTGCCTGAAGAGGTTGAAAGTACAAATCCTAACAATTTTGTAAGCCTTTCTGAAGGGAAAACCGCTGCTAACTTTGACGCACAGACCGTTTTGATCGTACACTATCACAGACCTGATGGTGATTATGAACCTTGGAATCTTTGGATTTGGCCAAGTAAACCTGTTTCCAAAGAAGGCGCTAGATATTTATTTGAAGGTGAGGATAGTTTTGGTAAGTATGCGATTGTCAAATTTGAGGAAAAACATGAGGAGTTGGGGTTCATTGTAAGAACAGATAGTTGGGAAAAAGATATTTCAATGGATAGATTCGTGAGTATACCTGAAAGCGGAGTTGCTGAAATATGGGTCTTATCTGGAGTAGAGAATTACTATACCGATCCTAAAAACCTTGACTTAAGTCCCCGAGTAAATGCAGCTATCATGGATTCTTTCGATGAAATAAAGGTTAGTCTAACGGTACCCTTTGATACAAAAGAGTGGGAAGGAAAAGTCCACTTTTATCAGGTCGATGGTTCTGATCCTATTGCCATGGATGTATCAGATGTTTATAAAACCGATCCCACCGATATTTCTGTTACCTCAAATATTACAATAAAACTAGCTAATCCAATATCTTCCCAGGATGTGGATAAATTGTATAAAATAGATATAGAAGGATATGTATCAGAAAATTATGTGATTATGCGTAATATTTTAGATGAGGAAGTTTTTCATTACTATGGGAACGATTTAGGAGCGGTTTATTCTCCAGCTAAAACAGATTTTAAAGTATGGTCCCCAGTATCCTCAGAAGCAAAGGTACTACTTTTCCATGATTATTTGGATGAAGAACCATATAAAGAAATTCCCATGTCAAAAAACGATAACGGAGTTTGGCATGCCACTATGAACGGTGATTTAAAAGGGCAATATTATCTATATGAGTTCGTATCTTATGGCGAAACAAGAAGAACAATAGATATTTATTCCACAGCTCTTGCCGTCAATTCCGCGAAATCAGCTATTATAGATTTGAATGATACAGACCCAGTAGGTTGGAATAACGATACAAGACCTGTTCTTAAAAATCCTGAAGATGCAATTGTTTATGAAATTCATGTAAAAGATTTTACAATAGATGAAAGCTCTGGAGTTCCAGAAGAGTACAGGGGTAAATATCTTGGATTGACTGTAGACAATACACAATCCCCCACAGGTGTGAAAACAGGATTATCACACCTAAAGGAACTTGGAGTTACTCACGTTCACATTATGCCTATTCAAGATGCTGGTTCTTTAGATGAAACTAAATTCGATGAGCAATACGGTTGGGGATACGATCCCTTAGTGTACAATGTTCCAGAAGGTATTTATTCGACAGATCCATACGATCCATTAAAGAGAATAAATGAAGTGAAAACCGTAGTCAAAACTTTTCACGAAAACGGTATAAGGGTTGTGATGGATGTTGTGTACAACCATACATACCAAGTCGGAAAGAATTCACCTTTCGATCAAACAGTTCCTTACTTCTATTACCGTACTGATCAATCTGGGAAATATACAAATGGATCTGGAGTGGGGAACGAAGTAGCCACGGAAAGGTTCATGGTGAGAAAATACATAGTAGATAGTTTAAAGTATTGGGTCGATGAGTATCATGTTGATGGATTCAGATTCGATTTATTAGGTTTATTTGACAAAGAAACGGTAAAAACAATATCAGAAGAATTACATGCCCTACTACCAGACGTACTTTTGTATGGAGAACCATGGACTGGTGGCGGTCAAATAACGTTTGGCAAAGGAGACCAAAAAGGTTTAGAGGTAGCTGTATTCAACGATGATGTTAGAGACGCTATTAGGGGAAGCGTATTTGAACCTGAGGTCAAAGGTTTTGGATTAGGGGCTGCAGGACAACAAACAAAGATAAAAAGAGGTGTTGTCGGATCTATTGAATACGACAGCACAATAAGATCATGGGCACAAGACCCACAAGAAACTATGAACTACGTTTCCAACCATGATAACCATACCTTATGGGATAAAAATGCACTTGCTCTCGGTGTAAAACCGTGGGAAGAAGAGTTAGACCCACAAACTTTAGAAACCTTAAAAGCCTCTCAAAAATTCTCCAATGCAATGATCTTAACGATGCAGGGTGTACCCTTCTTACACGGTGGGGTGGATTTTGCAAGGACTAAGAACGGTAATCATAACCCATACAATGTTTTAGAACCAAACGTATACGACTGGAACAGGAAAAGCGAATTTTACGATATATTTGAGTATTACCAAGGTATGATAGAATTAAGAAAAGCTCATCCTGCTTTTAGAATGACCAATAGTGAAGATATAATAGCTCACATTGAATTTTTCGAACTACCTAAAGAATATAGAAAAACCGTTGCTTTTATCATAAAAGATAATGCAAACAACGATCCATGGAAAAATATTGTGGTTGTCTACAATGCAGAACCAGAATCTTCTGTTCAAATCACACTACCTGAAGGCGAATGGAATTTAGTTGTAAATGAAAACACAGCTGGTACCGAAACACTGAATGTAGTGGAAGGAACAATCGAAGTGTCACCTTTATCCGCTTACGTTTTATATCAAAACTAATAAACTTTAGAAAATCAAAGGGGCGAATTTTTTCGCCCTTTTTTAATTCTTACAAATTGATAAAATGAATCGTTGATATCTAAGGTCATATATGTTAAAATATCAATAGATTTATTAATTTAGATTTAATTAAGGGGGTGTTCATGTGGCATCAGGCTTTTTCCAAAAACAGGTTATGATGAGAAGAGTACTGTACTCACTGATACCTGTCTACGCTTTTGCTTTTTACATGTACGGATGGAGATTGATTTTTCTATCTATATTTGTTTATGGTTTTGGGATTTTGACAGAGTACATTATGGAAAAAAGACAAAAACGTCAAGTTAGCGAAGCTGTATTAGTCACCAGTACTTTATTCGTCTTATCCCTTCCTCCTGCAACGCCTTGGTGGATCGCCAGTATTGGGATTATTTTTGGTGTTTTATTTGCAAAAGAAGTTTATGGGGGTTTTGGAAGAAATATTTTTAATCCAGCCATTGCTGGTAGACTTTTTATTTACATAACCTTTCCAAATATTATGACCCAATCATGGCTTCAACCGGGAAATTTTGGGAGAGCGACATCTGATATCTTAACCTCAGCAACACCTCTACAAGTTTTAGCAAATGGTGAAAGTTTCGGCTTGTTTGAATTATTTTTTGGACTCAGATCAGGTTCAATGGGAGAAGGTCCTATATTTCTAATACTTATCGCTGCAATTTATCTCATCGCCACAAAAACCGCTAGTTGGAAAATTATGTTATCCACATTCTTGAGTGCTTCTATATTGACAGGCCTTTTTTCTTTAATAGGCGTACAGGAAGCCTCCTATCCTTTAGAATTCTTGCTAGCAGGAAGTTTCATGTTTGTCACCGTTTTTATGGCAACAGATCCTGTAACTGCACCAAAAAATGAAACTTCTAAATGGTTTTATGGAATTATAATAGGAGTTACGGCTATACTTATCAGAACGTTTTCTCTTTTCCCAGAAGGTACGAGTTTTGGAGTGTTAATGGGTAACACCTTTGCTGCTTTGTTGGATACAGCTTTTGCTACAAAGAAGGTGAAAGCATGAAAAGGGAAGGTAGAGTTTATACCATTATATTCACATTTATTATTTCTTTTGTGTTTGTTTTCGTTTTGGCAGTAGCAAATGAACTAACAAAAGATACGGTAGCAAGGAATCAAGAATTGTTCCAAATTAAAGCAATATTATCTGCAATGGGTATATCTTATGAAAGTGATGAAGAAGCCTTTCAAAAATACAACTCTATGGTTTCAACTGAATCTATTAATGGCTCTCAACTATACACTGCCGAAGTAAACGGACAAAATGTCTATGCTACCATCTTCACTGGTAGTGGACTATGGGGCACTATCACGGGTGTCTTAGCTGTGAACGAAGATGTTTCTAGAATTGTTGGCATTGATTTTATATCTCAAAACGAAACACCTGGATTGGGAGGAAGGATAGAAGAAGATTGGTTCAAAAGGCAGTTTTCCGGTCTTAAAATTATAGACAGTCAAATAAGAGTAGTAACTGGGCAAGGTTCCGGGGACTACGACTACGAAAACGGACAAGTTGATGCAATAACCGGTGCAACAAGAACTTCTGAGTCTATTGAAAGAATTGTAAACGAGACGATTGCAAATTTGAAAGATATTCTGGGGGTGAATAGTTAATGGCTCAGAAAAGTTGGATAGAAATTGCTAAAGATAATTTATGGTATAACAATCCTGTATTCATCCAAATACTCGGAATATGTTCCACATTAGCGGTAACTAACACTTTAATAAACACATCCATTATGACTCTGGGAGTCGTTTTTGTGACAGGCTTATCGGCGTTGACGGTTTCTTTGTTAAAATCTTTCATTCCTAGGAAAGTCAGAATGATAGCCCAAACTTTGATAATATCTTTTTATGTTATAATTGTTGATATCGTTCTACGGGCTTATGTACCTGATGTCAGTAGAGCCTTGGGACCTTACGTAGGTTTGATCATAACTAATTGTATAATAATGGGAAGAACAGAAGCTTTTGCTCAATCTAACCCTCCATTACTTTCTCTGTGGGATGGTTTAACTAGTGGAATAGGGTATATGTATGTTCTTTTGATGGTTGCATTTGTGAGGGAGTTATTGGGCTTTGGAACAGTTTTTGGATTTCAAGTATTACCAGATAACTTTGTAAATTGGACTATAATGGTTATGCCTCCAAGTGCCTTCTTTATGTTAGCTATTTTTATATGGATACTCAAAGGTTACCAGTTTAGAAAGGAGGTTAAAAAATAATGTCCCCTGACGTAGGTTTGATATCTTTATTCTTTGCTTCTATTTTTACAAGCAACATACTTCTTGCAAATTTTTTAGGAATGTGTTCCTTTATATCGGTTTCAAAGGATTTCACTTCTTCTAATGGGTTGGGTCTTGCAGTAACCTTTGTTATGACTATAACTACCGCAATTAATTGGCTTGTATACCATTATTTGTTGATTCCTTTCGGTTTAGAATATCTTAGATACATAGTGTTCATAATAGTTATTGCCGCAATAGTTCAGATATCAGAAATGGTTATAGAGAGGATGTCAACTAATTTGTACATGAGCTTAGGTATTTTTCTTCCATTGATCACTGTTAATTGTGCTATACTGGGTGTAGCTCTTTTTATGCAGATTAGAAATTATAATTTCCTTCAATCAGTTATATTTGGACTTGGTTCAGGCTTAGGTTGGTGGTTAGCAATCATATCACTAGCCGCAATAAGAAAAAAGGTTGATAAATCTCCCGTACCGGGACCGTTAAAAGGACCTGGAATTACCTTAATCACGATTGGACTTATGGCGATGGCTTTTATGGGATTTTCCGGTATGCTAAACGTACAGTGAGGTGATTGATGTGAACGCAATTTTAGTTGCTTCATTTATAATAGGTGGATTGAGTGCGGTTTTAGCTGCTATGATTGTGGTTGTTGATAGCGTAGTTAACAATTATGGTGAAGTTAAGATCGATATCAATAATGGAAAAAAGGAGTTAAAGGTAAATGGAGGCGCTCCACTACTTACTACTCTTTCCGAGCAAGGCATCTTTATCCCTTCAGCATGTGGTGGTAGGGGAAGTTGTGGGGCATGCAAGGTAAAAGTTTTATCAGATATAGGACCAATTTTACCCACGGAAGCGCCACTTTTAGACGAGGAAGAAATGAAACAAAATATAAGATTATCATGTCAAGTGAAAGTAAAATCTGACATAGCGATAGAAATTCCAGAAGAGTTATTTTCTGCAAAAATTTTTAAAGGTGTGGTTGAAAAAATAAATGATTTGACATATGATATAAAAGAAGTTAAAATTAAACTTGTCGAGCCCAATGAAATCGAGTTTAAAGCTGGACAGTATATGCAATTGGTTATACCTCCCTACGAGAAAATAAACGAATATACACAAAGGGCATATTCCATTGCATCGTCGCCAAGTCAAAAAGATTCCATAGAATTTTTTATCAGACTTGTTCCAGGTGGAATTGCGACAACTTATGTTCACAAATATCTAAAAGAAAATGATCAAATGGAATTGGTTGGTCCTTTCGGTGAATTTTATATGAGAGATACGGATGCAGATATGATATGTGTTGCAGGAGGTTCAGGGTTAGCTCCGATAAAATCTATCGTTGCAGATATGTTCGAAAGGGAAATAACCAACAGAAACGTCTGGTTGTTTTTCGGGGCAAGAAGCTTGAAAGATCTTTATTATCTGGATTTCTTTCAAGACATGGAAAAGAAATGGGACAGATTCCATTTTGTTCCTGCACTTTCAGAACCACAACCTGAAGATAATTGGAAAGGAGAAACGGGACTTATAACAGATGTATTGGGAAAATATTTTAAAGAAAAAATGGACCAAAATACCCAAAAGGAAGGATATTTATGTGGAAGCCCCGGTATGATAAATGCCTGTGTTAAAGTAATGACAGCGAACGGCATATCCGAGGATAAAATATATTATGACAAGTTCGCGTAATTAAAAGGAGGTGTTTTTCCTCAATGAAAATGACTGAAGATTTAAAGAAAGCCTATGAAAACATGAAGCCCGGAGTTATAACCGCTGATGGATTTTTAGGTGATGATGAAAGACTTTTGGTTGACATAATTGAAAGTGATGAAGAAAAAATTAGGGCTTTAAACATAAATTTACAAGATGACCTTAAAAAGATTAGATACCTTTTTGAAAAAGGGAAAGAAACCTTTGAAGAACCTGTAACCGTTGACAATAAATGGCTTATAAAAGTGGATGAAGCTAGAGGACATTTACCTTGTCCCTTTGAAGACGGTATTTTTAGGAAAGTTAATTTAAGAATTAAAAATTTAGATAACAAAGAAGAACTTCTTATCACAGAATTATCGCTTCACTTGATAGAAAAACATCATTTTTTCCAAGGTAAGGGGTCACCATTCAGGGTAGACCCTGAAAAACTCAAAAAAGTCTTAGAAGGATAAAAAGGAGGAATTAAAGAAGCATGCCTATCAATTTAAGAGGAAGAAGCCTTTTAACGTTGAAAGATTTCACACCAGAAGAGATAAAGTATCTTTTGGAGCTTTCAAAAGATCTAAAAGCCAAAAAGCGAATGGGTATTAAGGGGGATTTGTTAAAGGGTAAGAACATAGTTTTGCTATTTGAAAAAACATCAACAAGAACAAGATGCGCCTTTGAAGTAGCTGCTTTCGATGAAGGGGCAAACGTTACATTTCTAACTAACAGTCAAATGGGAAAGAAAGAGTCAATAGAAGATACGGCAAGAGTTTTAGGAAGATTTTACGATGGTATAGAATTTAGAGGCTTCAAGCAAGAAACGGTAGAAATTTTAGCAAAATATTCAGGTGTTCCCGTGTGGAATGGTTTAACAGATGAAGATCATCCCACCCAAGTTTTGGCAGATTTCTTAACTATTATGGAAAATTTTGAAAAACCTCTTAATAAGATCAAGTTTGTGTACGTTGGTGATGGAAGAAACAATATGGCAAACGCCCTCATGATTGGTGCCTCTAAAATGGGTATGGATTTTGTAATTATTTCTCCAAAAGAACTTTTCCCAAGTAAAGAACTGATAAGTGAAATGGAAACGACAGCTAACGAAAACGGTGGAAAAATTACCATCACAGACAAACTTGATGCCGTTGCTAATGCAGATGTAATTTATACTGATGTCTGGATTTCTATGGGAGAAGAAAGTAAAGTTGAAGAGAGGATCAAATTACTTAAACCTTACCAAGTAAATATGGATTTGATAAAAAAGACAAACAATCCTGAAGTTATTTTCCTTCATTGTTTGCCTTCTTTTCACGACACAAAAACCGATATGGGATACGATATTTATCAGAAATACGGCCTTACAGAAATGGAAGTTACGGATGAAGTGTTTCAAAGTAAGTACTCAAAAGTTTTTGATGAAGCAGAAAATAGAATGCATACCATAAAAGCAGTTATGGTAGCAACGTTGGTAGGTTGATAGGAATGGCTGAAAAACTTGCAATTGTAGCAATAGGAGGAAATGCCTTATCCCAACCAAAAGAATCTCCAACCGCTGAAAATATGCTAAAAAACTTAGAGAACACGGCAAAATGCCTAGTTGAGCTAGTAAAAAAAAATTATAAAATAGTTATAACTCACGGAAATGGCCCTCAAGTAGGAAACATTCTAGTTCAACAAGATATAGCCAAAGAGGTCATTCCTCCATTTCCTTTAGATGTTAACGGGGCTATGACTCAGGGATATATAGGATACATGATTTCCCAAATGTTAAAAAATGTTTTAACAGCAGAACATATTGAAAAAGATGTTTCAAGTATCGTTACCCAAGTACTTGTTGATAAGAATGATCCAGCCTTTAACAACCCTTCAAAACCTATTGGACCCTTTTACACCGAAGAAGAAGCTAACACTTTCATTAAAGAAAAAGGATGGAGCATGGTAGAAGACGCCGGAAGAGGTTGGCGAAGGGTAGTACCTTCTCCAGAACCGTTAGAGATTATAGAAATAAGAGCTATTAAACAATTGGTAAGGGACAACAATATAACCATAGCAGCGGGTGGTGGGGGTATCCCAGTAGTAAAAGAAGAGAACAAATTAAAAGGCGTGGAAGGTGTTATAGACAAGGATAGAGCCTCTGCTTTGTTAGCTATAGAATTGGACGCCGATGAGTTCATAATTCTAACCGCTGTAGAAAAGGTATTTATAAATTTCAATAAACCCAATCAACAAGCTATATCTTCAATGACTGTGAACCAAGCAATACAATATATGAAAGAAGGGCATTTCTCAAAAGGGAGTATGTTGCCGAAGATAGAGGCATGCACAAATTTTGTTCTCAAGACTGGAAGATCAGCTTTAATTACAGATTTAACGAAATTGGTTGATGCTTTGGAAGGAAAAACGGGAACTATTATAACTAAATAAGGGGGGATTACCCCCTTTTTTGTTAATTGAATTTTTTTGTCTTCATCGCTTGACTTATTCTACTTTCTTTGTTTTTGAGGGACATCTTAGAAGCAACTGAATTGTACAAAAGTTCCACCATGAACATTTCTCCGATTCTGCTAACGGTAAATTCGCTTTCTTGAGGCATTTCAGCTGAGGTATATAAAACTAGATTAACTATTTTTGATAAAGGTGAGTTAACCCCTGCAGTCATGCCTATGGTGAAAGCACCAGCTTCCTTGGCTACTTGGGCGGATTTATAAGTATCTCTGATAACTCCAGAATGACTGATAGCAATTACTACGTCATCTTTTTCAAGATTGGAAGCCACGATAACTTGCATATGTGGATCAGAATATGCAGTGGAGGCAAATCCTAAGGCAGCAAACTTCAAAGAAGCATCTAAAGCAATAGGAAAAGATCTTCCTACCGCATAGAATAGTAGTTTTTTACTGTTCATAATTATTTCGGAGGCATGAGTAATTTTATCTCTATCCACTTGCCTTAGAATATCGGTCAAGGCGTTTACAGTCCTATTGTAAATCATATCAAAAAGATCTTTTGACTCTTTTGAGTCAAGTGTAGGGGTGCTCAATTCCCTTGCCAATTCCAACTTAAATTTTTGATATCCCGAGTAACCAACCTTTTTTAAAACTCTGTATATAGTAGTTTCACTAGTTCCGGCCCAATTGGATAATTCTGTGATGCTGTAGTGTATTACATCGCCAGGCCTTTCGATTATATACTGAGCTGCCTGCTTTTCTTTATTAGTTAAAGAATTGTATATCCCTTTGATTTTGGAAGTTACCAACTTCCTCACCTCTTATCGACTATAACTTTTCTATCAATTCGTCTTTTTTATTAGCAAAAAGATTTATTTGATCTTTGATAACTTTTTCAGCTTCTACTTCGTTCATATCTTTTGTCAATTCAGCGAAATCAGCTACTCTCCCAAAATAGAGAGGTACTAAGGATTCCACCAACTTTTTGTCTTTGTTTTTTGAATACTCTATTAATGCATTGAATAAGATATCCACCCAGATTTGAAGTGGTACTTTCTTCTTTTCCATTATGAATCCTAAATGATCATTTGCCAATATTTTGGATTCTTCGTTTTTTAAACCTTCTAAAAGTTGCATTTTCAAATTTTCTATGTTGATGTTGATAGGTTCAACAGCAATTTGGGGTATTTCACCATATATTGGGGCTTCTTCAATAGAACCGATATCTTTCCATTTGGAAGCGCTATCTACAATAATATCGAATAAGGTCCCAACTACCTGCTTAAACATAGGGGATAAATCGGCCCCTGGATCTTTAGGATCGTGAACTTTTGCACCTAAAGCAGCCTGATAAACCTTCTTGTTGGAGTTGAGTATGGCATTTATAGTCATCCAAATATCTATCCCAAACCTTGCAACCTCTGTTTTGGCAACACTTGAGGCAGCTTTCAAATAAACATCTATCATATTTTTACCTACTCCGAAATCTCCCCCTATTGGTTGCCTGATGGCTTGCCCAAATAAAGAAGAAACCAAAGGATAACATACTTGGTTTGTGATCGTACCGTCGTACTTGTGCCTCACATAATAAGGCGTAACATAATCGGAAAGTCCCTTCATTATAGGTCCAGTTAATCTTTCAATCCACCATGGTCGAACACTTTTTAAATCAGAATCTAAAAATACAATCGCTTCTGCGTCTAAGTTTTTAGCAAGTTCTATGACAGAAAGCATTGCACTTCCTTTACCTGGCAAACCTATATAATCGTAAGCGATTTTTGGGACGCTTTTTGTGTCTGTTTTCATAAAAACTTCTTTTGTTCCATCTTTTGAACCCCCATCAGCGTTAACAATTATCCCATCTGAATCAAAATATTCAACTATACCTTCTGCAGCGGTTTTAGAAACAAAGGAAATCGTTTCAGCATTATTATAGCTGGGAATACCAACAACTACTTTTACCTTTTTTGGTAAATTTTGTAAAATTTTATCATCGAAAAATATTGACATTTCAACTTCCTCCCTTTTGTCACCTTTTCACTTTTATTCTTTGACTCCACCAGCAGTTAAACCTGCTGTTAGATATTTTTCTACGGTCATAAACAATACAATGACTGGAACGGCCGTCAATACTGAAGCTGCCATCATTTTAGCCCATACGGCATGTTCAGAAAAGAAAATCTCCCTCAAACCTACGGGCAGCGTATAAGCTGAAGGATAAGGCCTTATGAAAATAGAAGCAAACAGATACTCATTCCATCCTATCATAAAGGCATATATGAAAACTGTTATTATAGCCGGCATTGATAGAGGAATAATTATCCTCATAATAGTTCCAATTCTTGTACTACCATCAATTAAGGCGGCTTCTTCAATTGATTCAGGAATCGTTCTGAAATAATTACCAAGCATGTACATCGAAACAGGCAACGTCTGAATTATATATATTATATACAAAGCAAACATTGAGGTTCCTCCTGAATTAGTTAATCCTATTCTTACAAACAAATCATACAAAGGAACAGATAATATCACTCCACCGACTAGGTATACCAGCAATACCCCTCTTTGAACAAGAGTTCTTCCAGGATACCAAACTCTGCTGAAAGAATAGGCACCAAATATACCTATTATCAAACTTGTCAAAGCGCTTAATCCAGCCAATAATAAACTATTACCAAACCACCTTAAAAAAGGAAATGATTCACGCCTTCTTGATGATTGTATATTCTGAAGAACTTGCTCTCTTTGTTCTTCTGGAAGAGATTCTAATAGTTTCATGAGTTGTTGCTCTTCTTCACTCATCTGTTGCCTAATTGACTCCTGAAATCCTAATAGTTGAGCATACTGTGTCAATGTTGGATTCTCAGGAATCAATCCTGGATCAAATGCGTCGGAATCATACCTGAAGGAAACCGAAACCATATATGCAAAAGGATAGGCAACAAATATTACAACTAAAGCTATAAAAAACCAAAATAAAAATGTTTTTATGAAAGATCTTTTTCTTACTACCATTTTAACACCTTCCTCACATAGATGGATATGAGCACCATCATAACTACAAAGAGGACAGTTGCTATCGCCGCTGCAACTCCAAGTTCTGGCAAGCCTGTGAAGGCTTTTTCATATAGGTATATAGGCAGAGTCCTAGCCTCTTTAGACAACAAATATACCTCTTCAAATTTGTAAAAATTCCATATTCCTCTCAAAAGAACTAAAGAGCCTATTACATAATATAATTCAGGTAAAGTTATATGATGGAATTTTTGCCAACCATTGGCACCATCAATATCAGCTGCCTCATAATAATCTTGAGGTATTGATTGTAACCTCGATAAAATCATCAAATAAATAAAAGGAAAATTCTTCCAAATACTATAAAATGAAACAACTATGAAGGCGTTATTTGGATCATTAACTAGGTCTTTTGTCACATCCATGATACCTAAATTACTTAAAAGTATTGTTAAAGGACCATTTAAAGGCATTAAAACATATTGCCATGCAAAAACAGTTGAAATAACCGGTGCAACATATGGAAACAGTATAAGGGCTCTGACTATACCTCTGCCGGGAAATTCTTTATTCATAAGCAAAGCAACCCCTAAACCAACTAAAATACTTCCAACGACAGTAATCAAAACATACAAAATAGTTATACCAAAGGAATTCCAAAAGGTAGGATCGGTTAACAGTTCTCTATAATTTTGAAAACCCACAAACTTGTTTGGTGCTCCGGGTGTCAAAGATACTTCAAAAAAACTCAAGTAAATATTGTATAAAACTGGATACATAATAAAAAGACCTATCAAAATAACCGCAGGTGATACTAACTTCCATCCAAAGGTTGCTTCTTTCTTCTTTAAAGGAGATAAATCTCGAAATCGTTGCATATCTCTCTCCTCCCCATTTTTAGTAAAAAAGGGGAATAAAGCATTCCCCTTTCAATAGCTAAGACGCATTTAATCACTTAGCAATCTTTCCGCTTCTTCTTGTGCCCATTGAGCGGTTTGCTGTGGTGTCCAATCGTTAGCAAACATCCTGTTGATTGCTCTACCAATTACAAAGTTACCAGACAGGATACTCATTTCTTCAATGATTTCTCCTTCCATGAACTCAAATCTTTCTACAGTATCTAAGGCAGAAATAATAGTAGTTATTTGATCTTTCCCATATCTTTCTAAAACAGGATTATCTAAAAATTCGTCCATCTGTGCTATAGAACTTCTGGTTGGATTCATTCCGCCAGGTGCCATGTGTAACCAGTAAATATAATTGCTGCCACTCATAAGAAATTTTACCCACTGTTCTGCCGCATTTTTATTTTCGGACGTGTTAAGTATACCCAATCCAACGACTTCCCCAAATGAAGAAGGTCTTATGTTAACCATAAAATTTGCAAAACCTGTATTCTCAACAAGTTTAGGATCAAACTGTTCCACTCTTTGTTTTTGTACCTCTTCCACCGCAATATCGTCCATTATATAAGTGGAATAGAATACCATAGCGGCTTCATTGTTCAAATAACCATTCAATGCTTCTGGAACAGCAGTAAAACCAGGTCTGGAGTATTTGCCCAGTTCTTTATAAAATCTAAATGATTCGATCATCTCGGGAGTATTAAAAAGAATATTTCCGTCTTTATCAATTGGTCTTGCACCATTTGATAGAGCAATTTGTGAAAATACCTGTTCAGTATAAGCGTCAGCTTTCTTAGGCAATATTATACCGTAGAAACCATTAGCAGGATCGTTTAATGCTTTTGCAGCTGTAAGTATATTGTACCAAGATGTTGGAGCTCCTAGGTCTCTTTCTTCAAACAAATTCGCCTTATACCAAATCCCTTGAACCCAAGCATGGAAAGGTACACCATAATATCCTCCATCTGGTGCCTGCATCAATCTTGAAACACCGTCATAAACATCACCAAAATCTTCGATAATTTTTGCATTCAGTTCTGTATCCATAAAGCCCTGGCTCCCCAGCAAGAGTATAGGAGAGATACCGCCTTCTACAACGTCTGGTAAAGTTCCAGCTTGAACTGCTCTTGGAATCTGTTCTAAGATCTCATTTTCCTCAATAGGGACTAAGTTTACCTTTATACCAGTTTGTGCTTCAAAAATCTGTGCTAAGGCTCTTATCCTTTGTTGCCTATCTGTTTCTACCTGAGTGTGCCAAAACGTAATCGTTTGAGTGAACACCATCGCACTAACCAACACTGCTAAAATAACCACTGTAAGTTTCTTCACCATACACACCTCCTCCAATTTAGGTTCTTATTGTGAATAAAAAATTTTTTCAAAGATATAAGATAAAAAGAAAATTTTCGTTTTTATTATACAGAAAAAAATATTATTTTCAAAATCTGATTATTCGTGATTAGAATCGATTATAGGTAATTATTTGCGATTATAACCAAAAATCTTTGATTTTCTCATTATTGGATTTTGTTTGGGTTGGTCTACTAACTTTTGATATAATAAAAGAAACATCAACTATAATGACTGAAAAGACCCTTTTCCTTATGGGTGGGGGAGTGTTTGCTGCATTGTGCAAACTATGTTTTTAAATGATTTTGACCTTGATTTGGGGTTTTTAAGGGGGTTCCCCTTAACGATCGGCGCTAAAACAAGTTTTAGATCTTCTTCTAAAGAGAGTAAATCAAAAATTAAACGGAGGCGTTAATGTATGAACAAAATTATAAAACAACTAAAAGTCAACAACGTTGAAATTAAATTGGTATCCGGTGATATAACTACCGAAGAAACAGATGCTATTGTAAATGCTGCTAATTCGCATTTGCAACATGGTGGTGGAGTGGCTGGAGCAATATCCAGAAAAGGAGGACCAGGTATTCAAAAAGAATCGAACGAATATATCCAAAAATACGGTAAAGTCGAAACGGGAAATGTTGCAGTTACATCTGGAGGAAAGTTAAAATGTAAATACATAATCCATGCAGTTGGACCTATTTGGAGGAGAGGCAGTCAACAAGAAGAAAAGTTATTGTATGATGCAGTTTTCAATGCTTTGAAAAAAGCAGAAGAATTAAAATTGAATTCAATAGCCTTACCTGCTATAAGTGCAGGTATATACGGTTATCCAATAGAAAAAGCGGTTCTCGTTTACAAAAAAGCAGTCTATGATTTTATTAATTCCAATCCACAATTTGTAAAAGAAATCAGATTTGTAATATATGACGAAGCCCATTTAGATTATTTTTTGAAAGAATTTTGAGAGTATGAGTTTTCTAACAACTGTACACTATTATTATTCTCTACGAAAAAATCTTAATTATTCAAGAAAAAAGATATTAGCATTAAGGGAAAAGAAATTTAGAAAGCTATTAAAGTACGCATATAAAAAAATACCGTTTTATAAAGATTTTTATACTTCTAACGGGATAAAAGAAAGCATGCTGGAAGAGATCCCCATATACGAATTACCAACGATCAATAAAAATCTTATGGTTGCTAATTTTGATAAGTTCTTTAAAGATAACCAAATTACTAAAAACAAAGTTGAAGATTTTTTAAAAAATAACCCGAATCCAACTTCTTTGCTTTTTAACAAGTATCATGTGATACACAGTTCTGGATCAACAGGCACGGTAGGATATTATTTATATAGTGAAAGAGAATGGGATTTCATAAAAGCTATTTCAACAAGGATGTTTTCAAATTTTACTCTCAAAAGAAAGAAATATGTCTTTATAGGCGCAGTTGATGGACATTATGCTGCCATAAGTTTGTTCTTTTCTCCACTAAATCAACCTGAGAAGTTTTTCTATAAAGGTTATATGGTAATGGATATAAACAAACCTATCAAATCTTACTTAAAAGACCTAAACGATTTTCAACCTGATAATCTCACAGGGTATCCCTTTGGTATTAGATCTTTGGCACAGTTTCAAAATGAAGGCATTTTGAATATTCACCCAGAAGTAATAGTTTGTGGCGGAGAGCCTTTATTAAAAAATGTAAAACAGTTTTTAAAAGATGTTTGGAAAGATACTGAAATAGTAGATAGTTATGCAACATCTGAGTCTTTGGCGATGGGTGTTTCTAGGGAAGATTTAAAAGGTATGTACATATACGATGATGCGGTTTATCTTGAAATTCAAGAGGATAAAACAATTTTGACGAACTTGTACAATTACACTCAACCTATAATAAGGTATGAATTAACAGATATCCTTAAAAAATCAAAAGATAACAAAGGGAAATGGCCCTTTACAAAGATCGAACAAATTACGGGAAGAAACGAGTTAATTCCTTTTTTTATTAACGAAAACGGTGAAAAAGATTTCATTCACCCCATAGTAATTGCTGAATTTTTTGTTAAAGGAGTGGCTAAGTTTCAATTTGTTCAAAAAGATCAATCATCTTTTGTCTTTAAAATAGTCGTTTCACAAAAAGAGCGTTTAGATGAAATTGTAAAAGAAGTTAGAAACAAACTTAACGATATTTTAGAAAAGAAAAAAATGCAAAACGTCAATTTTGATGTAAAAATCGTGGAAGATATCAAGCCAGATGAAAAAACCGGAAAATATAAATTAATTGTAATTTAGTAAAAAATCAAAAGAAAAGAAGGTGCTTCACATGGCAAATTTATACTTAATAGACGGCTCAGGAATTGCATATAGAGCCTTTTTTGCACTCGGGGACTGGATGAGTACTTCTGATGGTTTGCCGACAAACGCCATTTATGGTGTAGCTAGAATGCTTCTAAAGTTACTCAAAGAGTACGTTAAAAAAGGTGAAGATTCAATAATATTTGTTATGGACAAAAAAACCACCACATATAGACATGAATTATTAGAAAGCTATAAAGCCCAGAGACCCGAAACACCCGAAAAATATATACAACAGATCCCATACATATACGAAATGGTTGAAAAATTAGGCATAAAATTAGTTGCCATGGATAATTACGAAGCAGACGATGTTATAGCCACGATAGTGTCCAAAAAGAAAAGAAACTACGATAATGTTTATATAATTACCTCGGATAAAGATATGATGCAACTTGTTAAGGATAACGTATATATCTTAAGACCAGAACAAGGAATAACAGAAATGGTGAAATACGATGCACAGCAAGTAGAAAAAAAGATGGGAGTCCCTCCAGAAAAAATTGCAGATTTACTAGCTTTAATGGGGGATAGTTCTGACAATATCCCAGGTGTAAAAGGTATTGGAATAAAAACAGCCCAAAAATTGCTGCAAGATTACGATAACATAGACGATCTTTATCAACATTTGGATGAGATTAAAGGTTCAACAAAAAACAAGCTAAAAAATGAAAAGGAAACCGCATATCTGAGTAAAAAACTAGTCCAATTGATGGTAGATGCCCCCATAGAAGAAATTTTTGAAGACAAAGAAATTATATATCAAGGATTCAGAAACAATCTACGAGATTTTCTCAAGAAATTAGATTTCAATTCAATATTAAAAGAGTTAGATATGCCTGATACAACTACTAACTCAACTAAAGTTGCAGCAGAGACAAAAGCAGAAAAAAAAGATTATTCGACGAAAGGTAAGTATTACGAATACAACGCACAAGATTACAAAGAACTATTAAAAATCTTAGAGAAATACGAAATTATATCTTTTGACCTTGAAACTTCTTCTCTTGATCCATATCAAGCAGATATAGTGGGAATCGCTTTAAGCTGCAAACCATTTGAAGGATATTTTTTGTATCTATACAAAGAAAAAGACAGGTGGGAAATAACGAAAGAGATAGTCGATCTTTTAAACAATAAAAAGGTCATTGGTCAAAATTTAAAATACGATATCACCGTTTTGAAAGTAAATGGAATTGAATTAAGCAAAGTACATTTTGACAGTATGATAGCCGCTTATTTGTTGAATCCAGATAGTAGAAGGTTCAATATGGATGATCTTGCCAAAGAATATTTGGATTATAAAACAATTAAATACAAAGAAGTGATGGGAAAAGATATCAAGCTGTTAACCCTTGGAGACATCGATAAAAAAAGGGTCGTTGAGTACGCTGGAGAAGATGCTGATATTGCTTATCGATTATTTGAAGTATTAAAGCCTAAATTAGAAGAATTTGAACTATTTGAATTGTTTGAAAAAATCGAAATGTCAACTATAAATGTTTTATCAGAAATGGAAATGAACGGCGTGTATTTTGATTTAAAAGAACTACAAAAATTGGAAGAAGAATACAACAAAAAGCTAAGTTCGTTAATGTATGAAATGAAAAAAATCGTCGGTTATGACTTCAATCCAAATTCGCCAAAACAAGTTGGAGAACTACTTTTTGAAAACTTAGGATTGAAAGGAAAAAGAAAAACTAAGAGTGGATCATATTCAACAGATGCAGATTCTTTAGAAGCCCTAAGAGATGAACATCCAATAATAGAAAAGCTCTTAGAATACAGAAAATACCAAAAACTTCTATCTACATACATAATCGCTATACCAAAACTAGTTAACAAAAAAACTGGAAGGGTTCACACATCTTTCAACCAAACTGGAACAGCTACCGGTAGATTAAGTAGCAGCGAACCGAATCTTCAAAATCTCCCCATACGAGAAGAAGATGGAGAAAGAATAAGGAGCACCGTTAAGGCACAAAAAGATGATTATGTGCTACTGAGTGCCGATTATTCTCAAATTGAATTGAGGGTTTTAGCTCATCTAACTAACGATGAAACTTTAATAAATGCTTTTAACAATGGTGAAGACATACATGCTTTAACCGCAGCTGCAATATTCGGTGTAAAAATCGACGATGTTGACTACAACATGAGAAGGGTAGGAAAAGTAGTTAATTTTTCCCTGGTGTATGGATCATCTCCGTATGGATTAGCCGAGAATTTAAAGATACCTGTCGAAGATGCAAAAGATTTCATGAACAGATACTTTAAAACTTACCAAAAAGTCAAAGAATATCAAGAATCAAGTTTAAAGATTGCAACGCAAAAAGGCTACGTTGAAACCATATTTGGAAGGAAAAGATTTTTGAAAAACATAAAAACAGGTAAATCAGAGTTGAAACGAATAGTCATAAATACCCCTATCCAAGGTAGTGCTGCAGATATCATGAAATTGGCGATGATCAATTTATACAAAAAACTTCCAAAAGAAGCAAAATTGATACTTCAGGTGCACGATGAAGTTGTAATAGAATTACCTGAAAAAATCGTAGAAGAAACCAAAAAAATGGTTCAAGATTGTATGGAAAATGCGGTCAAATTGAATATACCTTTAAAAGTAGATATCAGTGTCGGAAAAAATTGGCAAAAATGATAATTATAATTATGTATAATTAAATTATTAAAATTTTTTCATTTTTTCAAGAAAATCTGATATAATCTAAATAACTATTTAAACATTCATAGATAAAAAGAAAGTGCAGAACACGGGTGAAGCTTTAATCCTCTTTCCTTCCTTAGATGGGTGGGCTTCGGGTCAAATGGGTTAAAATTCTTTTATCCTTATGGGTGGGGAGCGGGGCGAAGGGGCGCTATATAATTAGATTTTAAAAGAAATATATTATAATGAAATCATCGGAGGAAGCGAATGAAAAAGTTTCACATCGTAAAATTAGGGTGTCCAAAAAATGATGCAGATATGGAAATATTCAAAGGGTTGCTCCAAAGCAAGGGGTATAAATACGAGAGTAATCCTCAATTAGCTAATTATATTTTCATCGATACATGTGGTTTCATCGAAGAAGCTAAAAAAGAAAGCATCGAAACCATATTTGAATATGTATCCCTAAAAGATAATAACAAAAACCTAAAAGTTATACCAATAGGTTGTCTAACTCAAAGATATTTCGACGATATTCTTAAAGACATCCCTGAGATTGATGGATTATATGGTGTGTTATCTCCAAAAACCATAGTTGAAAAAATTGAAAATGGTGAATATTTTTTTAAAAGGGATATTCCTGAAACTCTGTACGATTGTAAAATTAGAGCGATTCCAGACTCACACTACGCATACGTAAAAATCGGAGATGGATGTAGTAGAAATTGTGCTTTTTGCTCTATACCCACTTTCAAAGGGAAACCAAAAAGCAGAAGTATCGAAGAAATAAACGAAGAAGTTGAATTTTTGGTATCCAAAGGTGTAAAAGAAATCATTCTCGTATCCCAAGACAATACCTTGTACGGCATAGACAATTACCAAAAGCAGGCATTACCGGATTTACTAGACAAACTTAACAATATAAAAGGAAAATTTTGGATCAGGGTGATGTACTTACATCCGGATTTTTTAAGTGAAGAAATCATAGAAAGCATACATAGAAATGAAAAAGTATTAAACTATTTCGATGTTCCAATTCAACATATCTCTGATAAAATTTTGCAAAGTATGGGTAGACATAAGAAAAGAAATGAATTAATTAAACTATTTGAGAAAATCAGAAAAGAACCATCTGCCATAAGAACCACGTTAATGGTAGGGTTCCCAGGAGAAAAAGCTGAAGATTTTGAAGAATTAGTAGATTTTGTAAAAGAGATAAAATTTGAAAGAATGGGCAGTTTTATTTTCTCAAAAGAAGAAAACACCAAGTCATTCACATTACCAGAACAAATTGATGAACAAATAAAAAAACAAAGGCAAAATGAACTAATGACTGTTCAAAGTGAAATTTCTAAAAACATCATGGAAAAATATATAGGTGAAACTTTAGAAGTTCTTTTGGAAGAAAAAGAAGACAACGTTTATGTCGGAAGAAGCTATTTAGACGCTCCAGAGATTGATGGGAATGTATATATAAAAAATTTTGGTGACAAAGAACTAACTTTTGGGAATTTTGTCAAGGTGACAATTACTGGTTCATACGAATATGATCTGGAAGGAGAAATAGTTGAATGAACATACCAAATTTATTGAGTTTTTCTAGGATAATATTAGCCATTCCAATATTCATCCTAACTGTCTTTGGAGAACAGTTTTATACCGCAGCCTTGGTTTTGTTTATTATAGCTTCCTTAACCGATTGGTTAGACGGTTATGTCGCCAGAAAGACTGGTCAGGTTACCGATATCGGCAAATTTTTTGATCAAATATCTGACAAAATACTTATAAACTCGGTTTTTATTGCGATGTTGGGTGTAGGAATTTTGCCTGCCTGGTTTGTTGCAATAATTGTATCAAGAGACACCTTTGTCAGCGGTTTAAGGATGGCAGCTGCAAATAAAAACATCGTTGTCCCTGCTGATAAGTTTGGTAAACTAAAAACCGTCTTAGAAATCGCTTTAATTATTGTAATATATTTGATGCTATGGAATTTTCTAATTACTACTTTGATCTATTTGACCGTTATAATCAGTCTATTATCGGGAGTTAATTATACTGTCAAAACCGCCAAACAATTCTAAAAAAGAAAGGAGTCCTAGTATATGACACAGCTAAAAAATGTAAATAACCACAATACCGACAAATTAAGATCCTTCATCGCCATCGAAACTAATGAAAAATTAGAAGGGTTGTTGACTGATTTAATCGAAAGGTTTCAAAGGATGGGATTTAAAGCAAATTGGACAAATGCGAAAAATGTCCATTTAACCTTGTTTTTCCTTGGGGATCAAAAGATGGAAAAGATAGCTCAATTAGCTTATAAAATTGGCGAAAGAGTATCCGGATTTCCTACTTTTCATTTTAATATCCACAAGATGGGCTTCTTTGAAAATGATTCTCAGCCAAAGGTCTTATGGCTGGGAATAGAAGAAGACAATACCTTAATCGGTTTGTACGAAGAAATAAAGAAGGTACTAAAGATTTCAGAATTAGAGGTTAAAGATACCAATTTTTTACCTCATATTACAGTCGGAAGAGTTAAATCGTTCCCTAACCACTGGAAAGAACTAATTAATTCTGTCACTTTTGATCAAATCCAAGTATACGTAAATTCTATCGGAATATACTCTTCTGAACTCACAAGAAAAGGTCCAATATATAAAAAACTTTACACTATCGACTTTGAAGGAGGCGTCATCATTAATGGCTAAAAATGATTCTAAAGACGCAAATAAAGAAGAATTGTTAGAAAAGCTTGTTAAAGAGTTAGAAAAAAATCATGGAACAGGATCAGTCATGTTAATGGGTAAGGGATTGGATAATAGCAACCTAGCCGTTGTCCCAAGTGGATGTTTATCGCTGGATATAGCTTTAGGAGTTGGTGGATATCCAAGAGGAAGAATTATAGAAATATACGGAAACGAATCATCAGGTAAAACTACTCTCGCTCTTCATTCCTTAGCAGAAGTTCAAAAATTGAATGGGATAGTGGCTTTTGTTGATGCCGAACATGCTTTAGATGTTGAATATGCAAGAAAGTTAGGTGTAGATGTCGACAAATTGATAGTTTCTCAACCGGATTATGGTGAACAAGCTCTTGAAATTGTAGACTCGCTGGTAAGATCTAACATAGTAGACCTAATTGTAGTAGACTCTGTAGCAGCTTTGGTACCGAAAGCAGAAATAGAAGGAGCTATGGGAGATTCTCACATGGGACTTCAGGCAAGGTTGATGTCTCAAGCTCTAAGAAAACTAGCTGGAAGTATAAACAAATCCAAATCTATAGTAATATTTATAAACCAGGTAAGGATGAAAATAGGGGTAGTGTATGGTAACCCAGAAACTACCACTGGAGGAATTGCACTAAAATTTTATGCTACTATAAGGGTAGAAGTAAGAAAGGGCAATCCAATAAGAGAAGGAAAAGATCAAATAGGGAATGAAACAACCTTAAAAGTCGTAAAAAATAAAGTTGCTCCACCATTTAAACAGGCAAATGTAGACATGATCTTTGGACGAGGTATCCCAAAAGAAAATGACATCTTTAACATAGCGGTAGAGGAAGAATTAATTCAAAGAAAAGGTGCTTGGTTCTCTTTTATCAACGAAAATGGTGAAGAAATTAGTTTAGGACAGGGTAAAACCAATTCAGTTAGTTATCTCATGGAAAATCCTGACATACTTGATTATTTAGAATATACGATTCGTAAGAAACACAATTTAATTATTCCAGATTATTTGATAGAAAAGTTCGAGTCTAATTCATCAAAAGGGAAAAAAGTAAAAAGTGAAGAATTACAAGAAAATTGATCCAAAAGATGAGAAAGCAGCCGAAAAATCTGCGTTGAATTTAATAAAGTACCGTGCCAGGTCAGAAAAAGAGCTCTCAAGCCGTCTAAAAGAAAAAGGCTTTGATGAAGAAGTTATTGCTAAAGTAGTAGAAAAATGCAAGAAGAGCGGTTTGATAGATGATAAACTTTTTGCATATTTATATGCATATGACAAGTTAACTTTAGACAATAAAGGTCCCATGTTTATACAGTATGAATTAAAACGGTTGGGAGTAGATGAAAGATTAATTCTCGAGGCACTCGAAAAAGTAAAAAGCGAAGTAGATATAAATACAATTGCTTTAGAATTGGCAAAAAATTATTATGAAAAAACACAAGACACTCTCAAAACTAAAGCTTACTTGTATAGAAGAGGTTTTGAGCCAGACATTATAAACTGTGTTATTGAAGACATACGAGGTGATTAAAATTGGAAATTCTGGTATATATAATTATAGGAATAGCTATATTTATCTTATCTCTGCTTGTTGGAATTAATATTGGAAATAGAAGGATGATCTCCACACTAGCAACCAAAAAAGAAGAATTGGAAGTTGAAATAAAAAACAAACAAAAAGAAATAGAAAAGATGTTAAAAAATGCAGAAGAAGAAGCTAAGGCATTAAAACAAAAAGAATTACTTGAGGCAAAAGAAGAGATACATAGGCTCAGGCAAGAATTTGATTCAGAAGCAAAGCAACAAAGAGAAGAACTTAAAGCCAATGAAGAGAGATTAATTAGAAAAGAAGAAAGCTTAGCAAAAAAAGAAGAGAATTTAGAAAAACTAAAAGAAAAATTGGAAGTCCAGCATGAAAACGTCTTGAAATTGGAGAAAGAATTAGAAACTAAATTAAATGAAATTGCAAAAATGACCGAAGAAGAAGCACGTCAAGTAGTAATAAACGAAGCAAGGGATAAATATGAAAGAGAAATTGCCCAAAAGTTCAAAGAAATAAAAGATCATTACGAAGAAGAATCAAAAAAATACGCCAGATGGGTTATCACTACTGCTATTCAAAGATATGCATCAGATGTCACCAACGAAATAACAACCTCAACCGTAGCTTTGCCCACAGATGACATGAAAGGAAGAATAATAGGTAGAGAGGGAAGAAACATCAGAACTTTTGAAAAACTCACAGGTACCGATTTGATAATTGATGATACCCCAGAGATAGTTGTAATCTCATCGTTCAACCCATTACGAAGAGAAATAGCAAAAAGAACACTTGAAATGCTTGTAGCCGATGGAAGAATACATCCTGCTAGAATAGAAGAGCTCTATGAGAAATCAAAAAATGAAATCCAAGAATACATAAAAGAAGTAGGAAAAGAAGCGGTAATGAGAGTAGGTATAAAACAGCCGCACCTTGAAATAATTAAACTTCTAGGTAGATTAAAATTTAGAACCAGTTATGGACAAGATGTATTGGAACATTCAATAGAAGTAGCACAATTTGCTGGAATGATGGCAAGTGAATTAGGATTGAACGTTGAACTAGCTAAAAGAGCGGCTTTATTACATGATTTAGGAAAGGCTGTGGATCATGAAGTTGAAGGATCACACGCTATTGTTGGAGGGCAAATTGCTAAGAGATACGGAGAAAAATTGGAAGTTGTTAATGCTATACAGTATCACCACAATGAAGTTGACCCAATGACACCCGAAGCTGTTTTAGTTGCTGCAAGTGATGCGTTATCGGCATCCAGGCCTGGTGCACGTAAAGAAACTCTGGAAAATTACATTCGAAGAATCGAGCAACTTGAGGAGATCGCAAAATCATTCAGATACGTTGATAAAGCTTATGCAATACAAGCAGGAAGAGAATTGAGAATAATAGTTCAACCAGATAAAGTTGAAGATGAAATCGCAGAAAAATTGGCACACGATATATCTGTTCAAATAGAGGAAAAGGTTCAATATCCTGGTGTAATCAAAGTAACCGTAATTAGAGAAAAAAGAAGCATATCTTATGCAAGTTAGAAATCTTAGACGCCCTTTAAAGTTAAAGGGCGTTTTTTTCAAAACTTTATGTAGCTACCAGTTTTTCCTGGTATTACCTCGATTTTTGATTTAATTCTTTCTTTCAATTCACTTACATGAGATATTATACCCACCATTCTCCCAGTGCTGTTTAGCTCCGTTAATACTTCGATTGCACTATCAAGAGAGTTTGTATCAAGGCTGCCAAATCCTTCATCTATGAAAATCGTATCTAAAGAAATACCACCAGCTTCGCTTTGCACCACATCGGCTAATCCTAAAGCAAGAGCTAGTGCAGCTTTAAAACTTTCTCCTCCTGAAAGTGTTTTTATTTCTCTTTCTTTTCCAGTGTAGATATCAAAAACCATGATTTCTAAACCTTCGCTCTTCCTTGCATCAAGTACCTTAGAAGATCTATGCAAATGATATCTCCCATCTGTTAATTTGTTTAATCTTAGATTCGCTTGAGCTAATATTTCTTCGAAATAATAGGCTAGCACGTATTTACTAAGGCTGATCCTTGTATTGTTGTCACCTTTACTGACATCTCTTAAGTTCTTTATGGTTGAGTATTCTTTTTCTTGTTTTTCTATCTCTTTTATGACAGTTTCTAAATTAGTTTTTGTGCCTTTAAGATGCTTTATTTCATATTCTAAATTTGTTTCATTTTTGATTAATTCTTCAATTTCCTTTTGTAATTGATCTATTTCATTTGCTATAGGAGTTTCATCAATTTTTTTAAGGTTTTTAGTGGATTCTTCTAAATCGATGAGAAGAGTCTGCTTATTCTTTAATTCTTCTTTATATTTTTGAACTTCATCTTCTAAAGTTTCTATTAAGTTAATTTGTTCTTTCAGTATTTTATATTCTTGTTGATTCTTAAATCCCATTTTTTCTACCATTTGATCGAATTTTTGTTCAGCATTTTTTACTTGGTCGTCTAATTTAGTTATGTCTTCGGTTAATGTTTTTATTGTTCCTTTTGAAGAGTTTATTATTTCTGAGATTCTGTTAGCTTCTTCTCTTTTTTGTTCGTAAGTAGTTTTGATATTATGGATAAATTTTCTTTTTTCTTGTATCTCGCTTTTTATTTCATTTTCAGTTTTGTTCTCTAATTGTTCTTTGAGATTTGTGATTTTAGTTTCTAGTTCTATAATTTTTGATCTCGATTCATCAATAATTTTTCTCAAATTTTCTCTTTGTTCTTCTAGCTCTTTAATTTCTTCTTTGATCTTTTTATTATCGTTTTTTAGGGATTTGACTTTATTGTATATTTTTATTTTTTGGCCATATTCTTGTTTTTGTTGGTTTAATCTATCTTCGAGTATTTTTATTAAATTTTGTATATGAGTGTATATATACTCGCTTTCTTGGGGGATTTGTAGTTCTTCACAGATTCTTTTGTATTCCGATTTAAATAAAGATACCTCTTGTGAATATTTGTTTGATACATCTTCGTAATTTCTTAGTATCATTGCCTTTTCTTTCTCTTTTTCATTTAATTTTTGATTGATTTCCTCTAGTTCTTTTTCTGTTATTAATTTTCCACTACTTTTGGCAGGAGAAGGGTGAACAAGAGATCCACAAACGGGACACGGTTCTCCTTCTTTTAAAGTAGTTGCGAGATGATATGCCTGTGATTTTATAAAATCGGTAGTCTTTTTATTTTGTTCTTCCCTTAAGTTCTGGATTTCTATCTCTATTTCTTCTTTTTGCTTCTTTACTTTTTTATAATCTTTGTGTAAGAGTGCCAATTCTTCGTAGTTTTTGGATAATTCGTTGGCTGCAGATAATAATTTTTCATTTGTATTAATTTCGTTTTTAAGTATTTCAACGTTTATATCTTCGTTTTCTGATATATATTTTTCGTTTTGTTCCAATTTTCCTTGAGTTTCCGAAAGTTCCTTGTCCTTTTCTTGGCTTTCTTTAACCTTTTCATCCAAGAGTTTCTTTTTGGTATTGTATTCTTTTATTAAGTTTTTGTACTCAACGTATTTATCTAATTTTTGATTGAGATCTTCAATTTCTTTTTCAACTGCGGATATCTTTTGATATTGCTTTTCAATTTCTGGTAATTTTTCGTCTATTCGTTGCTTTTCTTCCATACTTTTATCTAATATATCTTGTTGATCTTTGAGTTGGTTCTTTTTATCGTTTAATTCTTTCAAATACTCTACGTATCTTTCTTCGTATGGAAGTATCTCTTTTGCCTTTTTTAACCTGTTAAGGAGTTCTTCTCTTTCTTGGATATACTTGGAATTTTGTTGGAGTTCTTCAATCTCTTTTTTAAGGGTCTCTTTCTTTTCGATTAGTTCATTGGTTTTTTTTATCTTTTCAAGATTTGTATTTAGTTTTTGCAGTTTGTCTTGTTTTTGAGATTTTTGTTTTTCGGTTTCTTCTTTTGAAGTTTCCCTTTTCTTAATTTCCTTTGTTAATTGATCGATTAGATTTTCAGGATCGATATTTTCTTCTTTCAACAATTGTTTGTATTCTTCTGATTCAAGGTTTATTGTTTCTAATATGTTTCTGACTTTTTGTTGTTGTTCTTTTAATCCTTTTTCTATATTTTTAAAAATCTCGTCTATTTTTTGTTCGAAGCGCTCATATATACTTATGTCAAATATCTTCTTAAAGATCTCCGCTCTTTCATTTGAATTGGCTGTTATAAACTTTCTGAATTCTCCTTGGGGAATCATCACTATTTGCTTGAATTGTTCATAGTTAAGGCCTAAATATTCTTCTACCTTACTATTTACTTTTTTAACCCCAGTTTCGTGTAATATCAATTCACCATTTTGATATATTTTTATACTAGCTTGACTGTTTTGCTTTGTGGTACCCTCACCATCTTTTTTGGATCTTTCGTAAGAAGGGGTTCTTGAGACTTCGATTATTTTATCTTTAAATTGAAATTCAAATTCCACGTATGTGTCGGTGTTTTCATCTGCAAAATGAGACCTGGCTATCGCATCTCCTCTTTCATCCATCGAACCATTTCCGTATAAGGCATAACAGATAGCGTCGAAAATAGTAGTTTTTCCTGCACCTGTTGGACCTGTAATTAAGAATAAAGTATCGTTTCTTAATTTGTTAAAATCTATTTCTTGCTCTTCCAAAAAAGGTCCAAATGCCTGGAATTTTAATTTTATTGGTTTCATATATCATCACCGCTTGTTTTTTGTAGCCCGTTGAAAATGCTTGTCACTATCTGTTTTTCTTCAAAAGAGAGTTCTTGGTTTTTGACTTCTTGGTAAAACAATTTGAAAAGATCCACTGGCGATATTTTCCTTATATTATAATCCCTTGTTTTTATTTCATCGTTTGTTTTTAAATTGGGGAAATCAAGGGATAGAACATTTGGGAATTTTGCTCTCAATTTGTTTATAGCGTCATAAACGGGTTTGGTGTTTTCTAATATGATTTGAAGATAATCTTCTGAACTCTCCATTTTCATTATGTCATCAAATGATCCTCTTATTATTTTCATATCTTTAGCGGTCTTAAAGCTCAATTTTTCAACTTTTATATTTCCCTTTTCTTTCATTTCTACTAAGTTCATTCCTTTTATATGGTCTGCTTCACTGAAGGAGTACTTTAAAAGAGAACCGGAATAATAAATATTTTTGATCTTTTGAGGTCTGTGAAGATGTCCAAGGGCAACGTAATCAAATTTTTCAAAGATATCTGGATCCACATATTCACTTCCTCCAATTGTCAGAGGTCTTTCGGATTCACTATTCAATCCACCCTTTATGTATTCGTGGGCTATTAATACGTTCCTTTCATCTTCATCCAAATCGATACTGTCTAAGTAGTGCTTTAAAAGCTGGGTTTTATCCTCAAAATTTGTCTCGAATATATCACCGGCTTTTTGAGAATCAACGTATGGAAGCATAAAAAAATTAACGGGACCATACTCGTCATTAAAGGTGATTTTTTTAACTTCTTTTTTCAAAGTACCTTCGATATGAAGATTCATATTAGAGAGTATACCATTCAAGAACTCAAGTCTCTCATCGCTATCGTGATTTCCTGAGATTATGAGTGTGGGAATTTTTAATCCGAGTACAATTTTGGAGAGTACTTCGTTCAGTAGATTAACTGCCTCTGATGGAGGAATGCCTCTATCGTATAAATCTCCTGCTATCAATAATACATCCGGTGGAGTTTTGGATAAATATGCCAAAAAGTTATCTAAAATATATTTTTGATCCAAAGTCATATAGTTGGAATATATTATCTTTCCAAGATGCCAATCCGCAGTATGAACAAATTTCATAATAGCTTCCTCCAAATTCTAAAAAAGGGATGCAAGTTGCATCCCTTATCTTTCAACTTTTTTTAATACAATGGTTCTACATCCATATGTTCCCAATAATCTTTGGATAATTTTTGATAGAGCGTATAAATTCTATCTCTATGTTCTTTTTCCCATTCTGCTAGATGATTCAATATCTTTTTCAACTCTTCATCTTCAACACTTTCAGCAGCTTTGTTATAGAAATTCATGAAATCTTCTTCGATAAGATACGCCATTCTTAATACAGGAATATCGGATTTTACTGCTGTAAAATCACCCTGGTAAGCTATTTCTTGGGTAGCTCTTTTGGAAAAAGATTTGCCCACATCAGTGGGTTGTGAGAAATGTCCATAATCATGACTTTTTACATCTTTTATTAGGCTACTTATATAATCTGCGTGACCTTTCTCCATGCTGCTTAAATCTTCAAAGGTTTCCTTAACTTGTTTAATTTTTACTGTTTTTGCTTTTGATTCGTAAAATTGCATTCCTTCTAATTCCTTAGATAAAGAATATTCTAATATACCAAGAGCCTTTTTTTCATTCAAAGAAAACACCTCCAACTATTTGTTTTATATTGCCTATAGAAACTTTAACATTTGATTTAGAAACCCTTTGCCACACAACCAACAGTCAACTATTTTGAATATTCTACATAAATGTAAGGTAAAAGAATAAATTCTAAAATAATTGATAAGTAAAGTCCAACAACAGGTATCATTCCCAAAAGAAAAATAACAAGTAAAAGCAGAAATATTTGTAAGAAGTTTTCTCCGTTAAAAACGAAAGAAAAACTCCTTTTTAGAGAATCGGTAACCGAAAGCTTGTCAACCACCAATGCAGACGGAGAAAAAATTAAGAAAAGGGCTAATATTAAACCCGGGATAACATAAGCTAAAGTTCCAAGAGATATAAGAAAACCTACCACAATAGAAAGCACGATTATATCTAATAGAAGTTGATTAACTTGAGAGAAACTATTTTTAAGATCAATTTTTTCCCCTTTTTTATATTGATCAAATAATATAGCGATCCAAGCGATTAAGAACATTGTACTTATACCTATAACAATAGAAGATAAAAAATTAGCAATGGGTCCTATAAATCTTATAGCATCGAAAAGTAAAGTAAGTATAATCCCTATAAAGACTGGTATGAGAATGATTGGATTTTTACCGACTATTTTAAACGGTTCGGTAAAAACATCACCTAGTTTTATTCTCATGCATATTCCCCCCTCTAATTTTTAAGACACTCATGTGACTTTTTCTCCTTCCAAACATCTATTTTTTTCAAATTGCAAAGTAGTATGATCGATTTCAAAATCTTCTTTTAAAACTTTGTTTAATTTATCTATGCAATTATCTAAATCATAATTATTTTGGTCCAAACTTTCTTGAAGTCTTATATGAGCTTCCATGTATTTGTCTTTTCCGTCGGTTGTCCAAATGTGGATATGGTGAACATCTTTTACGAAATCAAACTTCTCCAATTTTGCTTTTATTTTTTCAATTTCAATATCCGTTGGAGTTCCTTGTAGTAATATATTTACAGTGTTCTTAAGTAGTGGTACACTTTCTACAAATATATACCCGCTTATCATAAGAGTGAATATAGCATCAACGATATAAAGTTTTTGATAAATGATCAAAAATGCCCCAATGATAACGAATATAGACGAAAAGGTATCACTAAGGATATGAACAAAAGTAGCTCTGACATTTAGATTTGTTTTTGAACCAGAATGCAGTAAATATGCAGTTGCTAAATTACCTGCTAAACCAATGAAAGCAACTATTAACATAATGTTACCTTGTATGATCGATGGATTTGATAATTTATTTATACCTTCAATAAGTAAATAAACAGCAATAACCATTAATATTTCTGTATTTACAAAAGCGGCAAGTGTCTCCACCCTTTTATAGCCGTATGTCCTTTTTGAGTCTCGTTTCTTTTTTGACAAAACTCTTGCTATATAACTTATAAGAATTGCGGTAGTATCGTTAAGATTATGTATGGCATCGGATAATAAAGCTAAACTATTAGAAAAGATTCCACCTAATATCTCTGTTATAGTTATTCCAAAATTTAGTATAACTGAAAAAAGAAGTCTAAAATCTAGAGCCCTTTCTTTTTCTTCATGATTTAGATCCATAAAACCATCCTTTATTTTATTGGCAATTCACTTGAATCATAAACATAGATACCATTTTCATATTTTGAATATTTCCATTTCGGGAAAGTCCATTGATTTGAAATTACTTTTGCACCCGGCTTGAGTTCTTTTTTTAACTTGTTTTCTAATTCATTCATCGCAAAATCCACTTGAAAAACTGTTATAATATCGAATTTAGATAAATCCGCTTTCCAAAAGTTTTTCCAATGAATGAATGCCTTTCCTTTTAGCCCGGCTCTTCTAATATTTATCCTTGAAATCAAAACTAAAAAAGGATTTATCTCAAAACCATGAGCTTGTGCACCTTTTTCAGCAAAGGCTATAACAACACGGCCATCTCCCGATCCTAAATCTACCGATATCTCGTCCCCCTTTATTTCTGCTATGTCAACCATTTTTTTAACGTCTCTTTTTCTACTTGGATCAAAGATTGCACCCTTCAACGAAAAAGGAATTATCCAGAAAAAAAGTAAATATAATATTAATAAAGCTAAAATTGTAAAAAATATCCACATATTTTCTCCCTAGTTATGAATAGAATATATTGTGATCTTACCATCTTTTGTATTTTGTTACTTCTCGCAAGAAGGTCTTTCTTTTTTCTTTGTCGCTTTCTTTTTCTACATCTAACGGGGGATATCCGTCTATTACTCCTAATATACCTCTTCCCTGATCACTTTCAGCTACAATTATTTGTAAAGGGTTTGCTGTGGCAGCAAAAATATTGAGTACTTCTTGCACATTCAATAGTTGATTTTTTATGTTTATTGGGAACCCGTTTTTAATAATTAACACAAAGCAATGACCTGCTCCTATCTTTTGAGCGTTATCGATAGCTACTTTAATCAACTCATCATCGTTCCCATCGTATCTTACAAGGCGTGGACCAGACGCTTCGTTGAAAGCTAAGCCAAATTTTAAAGAAGGATTCGTTGTAACTATACTTTCATAGATATCTTCGACGGTTTTTATGAAATGCGATTGCCCCACTATTATATTCGTATCTTCGGGAATATCTAACTGTACAACATCGAGATTTAAATCCATCTTTCGCCTCCTGATTATTTTTTTTGAAATAGTATCTTTAGGAATTGCTAAAAATTTCTAAAAATCAATCTCTTTTATACAATCCTACAATTTCAGCTTTTTCTATTATATGCCCTTCCATAGCTTTCAATAAATCTTCTTTTGTTGTGTTTTGAGGTAAATCTAAAGTTGTATCTAATGCATAAAGTTTGAAATGGTAATGGTGAACTCCATGCCCAACAGGAGGGCAAGGGCCCATGTATCCAGTTTGATGAGCACTGTTTTTCCCTTGATTTAATGAAAGCGGATTAGTTACAGAGTATTCTTTTGGGATCCTTTCAGGAATCTCTTCAACTAACTCAATGTTCCATGCTACCCAATGCACAAAGGTCCCCATCGGAGCATCTGGATCGTCCATTATCAACGCCAAAGATTTCGCTTTTTCGGGAATTCCTTCGATTAACAATATAGGGCTGATATCCCTACCCTCGCAAGTATAAGTACTTGGAATATAATCGTTGTTTTTAAAAACTGGTGAGGAAATTTTTAAAGCCATATAGATTTCCCTCCTTCTACCGATAATTTAAAAGCAACTAACAACTAAAAAATGTACATTATAATTATACCATAAAAAAACTATACTTCTGATGTCTTTAATCAAACTACTACTTTTATCAGTTATTTCCCTTTTCTAGTGAGTTTATTTCTAAATTTGAAATTAACGTTTTGTGGAGGAAAAATTCCCTTGTTGATACCACGAACTTCTTCGATTGAATAAAATGCATTTGGATTGAACTCATTAACTATATCGATAATCTTTTTTAAATCTTTCCTCCTAACCACACTGTAGATAATTTTTACAGGTCCTTTAGATCCTTCCGCATCTATACTCGTCACTCCAAAACCCTCTTTATTCAAATAATCAACTAAAGGTTGGGCTTCTTTATTGGTTATGACACGTACTAAATTTACTCCAATAGCTATTTTCTCTTCCAAAAAAGCCCCCAGATAGTTTCCAGTAGCGAATCCCAAGGCATAGGCAATCGCATAAAGAGGTTTATCCAAATTATTCATAACTTGAGAAATAGCTATAAGCCATACCGTTATTTCAAAAAATCCTAGTACCGATGCCCAAAACTTAATCCCTTTTGAGACGAAGATGATTCTTATCGTCATCAGACTTACATCACAAAGCCTCATGGCAAAAATTATAATGGGAAAGATTACCAGGGAAAAAAAGGTAGAATCCACAAAAGAAGAAACTTCCACTATATCTTCACTCCTTTTAATGTTGATTATTTTTTGTCATTCCAAAATATCTTATCATATTTAAGTGATATAATATAGAGAAATATAAATAAAATTAGGAAAGGAGATAATCTCTTGCGAAAAATAATTCTACTTTTTATTTTTTTGAATATCTTTAACTTGTTGTTTTCTTTGAATCTTGATTCATTCTTTAAGACTATCGAGCTAGTCAACAGCAAAGAAGAGATTGTGTCATTTTATTTCACTAACAACTCCGACAGTAAAATTATTGTACATATTAGTTCGTTTTTAGAAAATTCACTCTTTGAAGTATCTTATCCAAATGAAATTAGTTTACTGCCCTATGAAACAAAAAAAGCCGATTTTTTAGTCAAAGGTTCGAAATCTACAGAAGGTACTCATATTATTACTTTTTCTGTATCGGTTGAGGATAATTTACCAATCGATTCGAAGGTATCTAAAATTAGCTTCCCAATTATTATAAAAATTGTAGATTTGAATACTTCGAATATGCAAATTTCTTTAGATATGTATTGTGATTCCCCCTTTATTTCAAATAAAGAGAACTTAGGTACTTTTTTCCCGATACGATTATCTAACAATAGCAATTGGGAAATTGATGTTTGGGGAACATTTTCTTTGTATAAATTAAGTAATAATCATTTGATTTTTCAAAAATCCCTTTTTCAGGACCAATCTATAAATCTTTTACCTCATACTAGCAAAGAAGGCGATATTTTTATCGAAAAATATTTAGTTCCCGAAGAATACAAGATTAGAGCAGAGTTATATTATGGATATAAAGATTATTTTCAAGAAAAATACGTTTATGAGAAAGAATTCAAAATATCAGAGGATACGTACAAAGAAAGAAAAATGGTTAACATAACTACATATCCTGATCAAATTTATATAAAAATACCTAAACAAATGAGCCCACGGGAGTATATCACTACTCCGGTAGAATTTTCTTTGGATATACTTAATAATGATTTTTTAGATATAAACGTTTTTTTGGATTTTGAAAAGCAAGAAAACTTTTTTAATAGAAATACTAACTATAAGTATTTATCTATTACATCTAACAAATTATCAATACCTAAATACCAAAAAGTAGAAGCAAATCTAATAGCAGATTACAGAAGATCAAATTTGGTAGAATTAAGGGGCGAATACTACGCTAACTTAAGCCTAATAGGAGAAAACAACGATGAAACTCAAGTGGTGCAAAGTAAAATCAATATTCCAGTGATAATAGATTTTGGAGATAATGTATATAATTCGGAATTAAACGTATACATAAAAGAGAATAATATTTTAAACGACTTCTATAACAATATAACAATCGGTTTTGAAATAAAAAATACGGGAAACTCATCTATTAATTATGATATCTACATGAAAAAATGGAACTCTACCACAAATAACCAGATAGGAAACAAAATTATAGTAAAATCCCAACAACCTCTCTTAGCTAATCAAACAGATGAATTCACAGAAAAATTAGTTACTGAATTAGGAGTGGATGAAATTTTAATAGAGGTTGTTACAAGTTCAGGTACTGATCCCAGTGAAATAATTAAAGTTGAGAATTATGCACTAAAAATTGATAGATAAAATAAGAAAGGTGACAAAAGTTGAAAAAAGTTCTAATATTAATAATAGTCGTCTTTTCAGCCTCTTTTTACTTTTCAAATATTCACTTAAGTTTTAATGAAACCCTTCTTCAAGAAGTACTACAAAAAATTGAGGAAGCTAGTGGAAGCATTATTTTAACAAAAGCCAATACTTTAGGGAAAATTACAAAGGAAATAAATACTTTAGATTTGGAAAGCGCTTTAGATATTGTCTTATACTCTACCGACTATGAATACAAAAAAATAGGACATAATTTGTATTTGGTGGGAGATTTCGATTTAATAATTCAAGGATCAGTACAAAATGCTACAGAGATTAACTTTGATAGTTTAGAAATAGCAAAAATATCTAATATACTGATGCTTTTAAATCAGAGGGTTAGAAGAGTCCCTAACTCGAATAGTATAATCTTGTTTGGTAAAGACGAATTATCGTATGAAATATTAGATTTTTTCAACTTCTTGGATGACAACGTAGGAGAAAACAAAGTGATCACATATTCATCTTCACATAAAATTTCAAAAAATGTCTATGATTATTTAATCTTTTTAGAAAAAAACCATAAAAGTCCCCCGCTTGAAAATCAAGATGCTATCGGATTTCTAGAATCAAACTTTTCATTTCTTACGGATCTAGAAAAAGTTGAATTTTATGAAAGCTTTGGTGTGAATGAAACAGATGTTAACCTTAATGAAAATATAAACAATTATTATTTGGCAGAAAAAGACGGAGAATACAGAGTTTTAGTTACTTCAAGGTTTAATCTAGAAAATCTAATAAACAATGAAAAAACAAAAAATGTCTCACATATAAAAACCTCATTTGGAGTAAGTTACCAATTCTATTCTAACGAAATTATGTCTAATATTTCTTTGCAATTCAACAAATCTTACTTTGATATCTCTTTTGACTTTAATAACAACTTTAAATTTGCATATGCAACGGAATTGAAAGATAAGGTAAGAATTGGAGCGATCCTGAAAAATGAAGAAGATCAGATAAATATATCTTTTTTATTAGACGATTACGAAGATTTCAATAATTTTGGTCTATACGGTATTCTTCAGATAAACAGTCAGATAGAAAATCTTAGAAGTATTTTAGTAGATTTAAATCAACTAACCTACGATTTAGTGGCTGCAAAAACTTATACCTTTGGAGATAAACAAAAAAACGAATTGTCTTTATACCCTGGAATTGGCCTCTCAATAAGTAAGAAAGATCAAGCAACTTTATATTTTAATTTCGGTGCGCAGTATGCTTTCCCTTTTCAAAAAAGCGCGGCTTTGTTTTCTTACTTATACCATCAAAGCTTACACACTATCAGTTTATCAATTGAATTTTAACTAGGGGCGCTATTAAAGTTTTTAAAGACATTAATTTTAATTTTGGGGAGGATTACAAATGTTTAGAATTCTAGTGGTAGAAGATGATAAAGCAATCTCAAGGCTTTTAGAGTTGGAATTAACTCATGTCGGCTACAACGTAAAAATAGCAAAAGATGGAGATGAGGCTTTAAAATTCTATGAAAATTTTAAGCCTGATATAATATTATTGGATATAATGTTGCCTATAAGAGATGGATTTGAAGTTGCTGAGGCAATTAGAGACTATGACAGTGATATTGGAATAATAATGATCACAGCCAAAGGAGAGTTGGAAAGTAAGGTTAAAGGTTTAAAAAATGCTGATGATTATGTCGTTAAACCTTTTGAAATAGAAGAAATATTGGCAAGAATAGAGGCTTTATTAAAAAGAATGGGGAAAACTAAAGAACTAATAAAAGTAGGAGACATAGAGATTTATCCTCAAAACATGGAAGTTCTTGTAAACAAAAAAAATGTTCATTTGAGCCTCACGGAATTTAACATACTAAAGTTACTGGCTATCAATAAAAATATAGTTGTCTCAAAAGAAAAAATCTTAGAAGAGATTTGGGGATACTACGATGAAGAGAACAACAACTTAGTTGAAGTATACATCAATTATTTAAGAAAAAAATTGAAAGATTCCACACAAAATATAGAAACTGTGCGAGGTGTTGGTTACGTTATTAGGGAGAAAGAAAGTAAAACATAGTGCAATTTTTAGACAAACAATAGTTTTTACAGCCATTACTATGAGTATAGTATTGACAATTGTTGGCATAGTGAGGATCGTTTTTGTACAATTCACACTTCAAAGTTACAACGACATGTATATTGCACAATTGAATGTAAGTGGACTGAATAGGGGAAATGCTAACAATCCTCAGGAACCTCTAGATTTGCTTTACCAAATTATGCAAGATTCAAGTGTATTGAGAAGAAGTTTATTATCAAACAGGATCGTCATTCTAGACGGACAGTTGATTTCAGACCCTTATGGTTTGATAAAGGAGAATTTCAAAATTCCTAGGTTACCGTATCTTTATGAATCTGATGGAATGTACTACATCTTTGCAGGTGTTCCTATATTTGGTTCATCTCTTTTAATAGTCGGCGGACCATCTCTTGAGCTAACAGCTCTTTTGAGAAACTTTGAAAAAGCCGTTTTTGTCATAATAACGACTGGTCTTTTTATATCACTATTGGTATCTTATTTTTTAGCAAAAAGCACACTAAAACCAGTAGTCAAAATGGCAGAACAAATATCTGAAATAGATGCCAATACCATAGATAAGAGGATATCAGAACAAAAATCACAAGAATTCGATATCTTCGCACAAAAATTAAATTCTATGTTGGATAGAATTGAAAATGCTTTTGAAATACAAAATCAATTCGTTTCCGATGTTTCTCATGAGCTGAGAACACCTTTAACTTCTATAAATGGTTACATTAAAATGCTGAAAAGATGGGGGAAAAACGATCCCAAAATTATGGAAGAATCACTGAACAGTATAGAAGCATCCAGCGAATATTTAAGGGATCTAGTTGAACAGCTCTTGCTTCTGACTAAAAACGATTACCAAATCAAAAAAGAAAATATTGATATTAAAAACGTAGTAAAAGAAACTTTGAACCTTTTTAAATTAGAATTGAACGAATTCAATATAGATATACAAGGAAAAAGTTTTACAGTGAACAGCTCTAACGAATATCTCTCTTTAATCCTCAAAATTTTCATTGAAAACGCAATAAAATACTCATCAAATCAAAAAGAGATAACAATAAAATTAGACCCAGATCAAAAGAGCATAAGTATACAAGACCATGGTATCGGTATTGAACAAACTAAATTAAAAAATATCTTTGAAAGGTTCTACAAAGTGGACTCTTCTCGAAGCGATAAAGGCCATGGATTAGGATTATCAATAGCAAAAAAACTAGCTGATGCGTTAGATATTGAATTAAAAGCCTATTCTGAATTAGGTAAAGGTAGTACTTTTACCTTGATCTTTTTGAATCAACTGTGAGGAGGAAGCTAACGTGGTTTATTTCGACAACAACGCAACTACCCAAGTTGATAGAGAGGTTGCTGATTTGATTTTGAAATATATGACAGAATACTATGCAAATCCCAACTCTATTCATCAATTTGGAGTAAATGTTGAAAACGATTTAGAAGAAGCACGAGAGCAAATTTCCGAGGTACTTAAAGTTTTACCCACGGAGATCTTTTTCACCTCTTGTGCTACTGAATCAATAAATTGGGTTATAAAAGGAGTTGCTAAAGCCAACAAAAATAGAGGAAAACATATTGTAACCTCTACCATAGAGCATTCCGCTGTTATTAACACACTCAAGCAACTAGAAAGGGATGGCTTCGAAGTATCCTATATAAATGTGAATGATAAAGGAGTAATAGATCCAAATGAATTGTCAAAAAATATAAGACAAGATACCATACTAGTGAGCTTAATGGCTGCAAATAATGAAGTCGGTACCTTGCAACCTGTTGATGATGCCTACAAAATCATAAAAGAAAAAAATGAAGAAACATACTTTCACATTGATGCTGTACAAGCTATTGGTAAAATTCCCTTTGATTTGTACAAATATAAATGTGATTTCGCTTCCTTTTCTGCACATAAATTTCATGGTCCAAAAGGTGTAGGTATTCTTTACAAACGTAGAGGAACAAGAATATTCCCCTTCATAACAGGAGGTTCTCAAGAAAATGGGATGAGAGCAGGAACGCAAAATGTTCCAGGAATCATAGGTACGGCTATGGCTTTGAAAAAATCTATTGAAAATCTTGACATAATGAATTCGAATATAAAAAATATTAGGGATCATCTAGCCGAAGAATTACTAAAAATGGGAGCAAAGATAGTTACTCCCCTAGAAAACTCCGTTCCAAATACATTAGCTTTTTTCTTTCCTAATATACGAGGAGATATTATTGTAAACGCCCTCTCAGAAGAAGAAATTTATGTATCAACCACTTCTGCATGCTCAAGTAAGATTAAATCCTTCAGTAGAGTTATGGAAAGTATGGGATACAAAAATGACGAGGCAAGTGGTATGATACGAATTAGCTTATCTCACCTGAATAACGACGATGAGGCCGAATTATTCGTGATTAAGTTAAAAAATGTCTTAAAATTTTTGAATTATTGACTTTTTAATGTATAATAAACATAAAGGGGGCGAAATTATGCGAAGTATGACCGGTTATGGGAGATTAACAAAAAATATTGGCGATTATAGCTATAATGTAGAAATAAAATCTCTCAACTCCAAAAATCTAAACATCAACACTTCAATCTCACCTTTGTTTTCTCCATTAGAATTACATATTCAAAATCTTGTGAAAAAATACTTCAAAAGAGGAACCTTGCGAATTTCTGTAGATATAAAATTATTGAAAACAGACGACATAATCGATGTTGACTTAGGGCTAGCTAAAGCCTATTACAACGCCCTCAACAGTTTGATCAACGAACTGCATTTAGCAGATGATGTTAATTTAGAAGATCTGTTAAAATTTAAAGATATTGTTAAAATTTCCATTGATGAAAAAACTATCGATGATATTTGGGAAGGTGCGAAAGAAGTTTTAAAAGAGGTTATCGAAACCGTATTGAAATATCAAAAGGAAGAAGGGAAAGATCTAAAAGACTTTCTTGATGGCTATTTGACTGAACTTGAAGATATCATTATTAAAATAGAGGAAAATGCTCAGCAAATGAAAGAAAAATATAGAGAACAGTTAAAACACAACGTTAATTCTTTGATTAGTAATATAGATAGCATCGATGAAAATAGGTTAGAAATGGAAATAGTCTTATTAGCAGAAAGAGCCGACATTAGCGAAGAAATGGATAGATTAAAAAGTCACACTAGAAGGTTTAAAAATTTTCTAGAAAATGAAAATAATAACGACAGTATAGGGCAAGAACTAGATTTTATCTGTCAAGAAATGCATAGGGAATTAAACACGATCGCCTCCAAGTCAAAAATTTTAGATATAACTAACCTTTCCTTGGAAGGGAGAACCCTGGTTAATAAAATTCGAGAGCAAGTTCAAAATCTTCATTGAATTATGGTAAGTGATCAAAAATATCGCATTGAAGTACGCATAATTTGCATTTTAAAGGTGTTTAAGGCAAGGATGAATCTTAGCTAAATCTTTTTGTTGGTGGAGGTGTTCTTCATGTATGGATTAATTAACATAGGTTTTGGAAATATCGTTGTTGGTGATAGGGTTATAGCCATTGTTTCTCCTACTTCTCAACCTTTAAAAAGATTAAAAGAAATCGCCGAACAGCAAGGAAAGTTATTAGAAGTAAACCACGGAAGAAAAACTAGAGCATTTATAATAACCGACTCTGGCCATGTTATAGCCAGCGCAATCCAACCAGAAACAATTACCAATAGATTTTTGCAGAACTATTATGACATAGAAAAAGTTTTGGATAAAATACGCAAGGAAGTACTATAAAAATGGAGGGTTTACTTTACATCGTTAGTGGACCATCAGGTGCAGGAAAATCTACATTGATAAAAAATGTTTTAGACAAAATTATTGGCTTTTCATTTTCTGTTTCCTATACCACAAGAGAAAAAAGACCAGGAGAGATTGACGGAAAAGATTATTTTTTTGTTGATAAAAGCACCTTTTTTAAAATGAAAGAAGATGGAGAATTTCTCGAGTGGGCTGAGGTTCATGGAAATTATTATGCAACTTCCAAAAAATTTATTGAGGAAAAGTTAAAAGAAAGTCGAGGCCTTGTTTTAGATGTCGATGTTCAAGGAGCTTTAAATATTAAAAAAATTTATAAGAACGCCATATACATTTTTATTTTACCTCCCTCAAATGAGGATCTAGAAAAAAGACTAAAAAAAAGGGGTACCGAATCAAAAGATTCTTTGGAAATAAGGCTAAAAGATGCACAGTGGGAGATTTCTCATATGAAAGATTTCGATTACGTTATTGTCAACCAGGAAATTGAAGAATCAACAAATCAACTCATATCAGTTCTCGTGGCAGAACAACTTAAGAGAGAAAGGTTCGATGACAAAACTCCGTTTTTTTTTAAAAAACAACTATGAATTTTAAATTAAGAGGTGAAATCAAATGAATTTGGGAATAAATTACGATAGAATATTAAATAAAGCGAAGTATAAATATGTAATTCCTATTATTGCAGCTAAAAGGGCTGAAACTCTAAAAAACTTAGATGAATTGAAAGGGATTACTGAGAAAAAAGACTACGTAAGCATCGCCTTAAAAGAATTAGAAAACGGTAAAATACAAGTCAAAAATTCAGCTTTATTAGATAGTTTAAGTAAATAGTCTAATTATAACTTTCATAATACTTTTAAAAACATTCACTTCGGGAGGGTAAAATGTTAGACTTAAAGTATATCAGAGAAAATCCACAAGAAATAAAAGAAGCTTTAACAAAAAGAAACAACGAAACTTCTATAATAGATGAAATTATCTCTTTCGATGAAGAGAGAAGAAAATTGTTGCAACAAATCGAAACTCTTAGAGCCCAAAGAAATCAAAATTCAAAATTAGTTGCTAAATTAAAAGCCCAAAAGAAAAATGATGAGGCCGAAGAAATAATTATCCAGGGAAAGGAAATCTCTGAACAAATAAAAAATCTGGAATCAGATTTGAAAAATATTGAAGACAATTTAAATTATAAATTATTATGTGTGCCTAACATTCCTGACAGCGGTGTACCCGTTGGAAAGGATGAGAACGAAAATCTCGAAGTAAGAAGATGGGGAAAACCACGAGAATTTGATTTTGAACCAAAAGCTCATTGGGATTTAGGCACAGAATTAAACCTCTTAGATTTTGACAGAGCAGCTAAACTAAGCGGATCTCGATTCACCATCTTAAAAGGTGACATAGCCCGTTTAGAGTTGGCTTTAATCAACTTTATGATCGATTTACATACAAAAGATCACGGTTACACCTTTATACTGCCTCCACATCTAGTTACAAAAGAAACTATAACCTCTTCAGGTCAACTGCCGAAATTCGAAGACGATTTATATAAAACTTCTTTGGATCAAATGTACCTTATTTCTACCGCCGAAGTTTCTCTGGCTGGTTTACATAGAAACGAAACCTTAGAATTTAATTCACTCCCCTTAAAATACGTTGCTTATACACCTTGTTACAGAAGAGAAGCAGGTAGTTATGGAAAAGATGTAAGAGGAATGATCAGACAACACCAATTCGATAAAGTAGAATTATTTTGGTATACAACTCCTGAAGAATCCTCTCAAGCGTTGGAAGAATTAACAAGTCACGCAGAAAAGGTGCTGCAACTTTTGAATTTACCTTATAGAGTTGTTGCTCTCTGTACCGGAGATTTAGGTTTTGCAGCAGCCAAGACTTATGATTTGGAAGTATGGTTACCTAGCTACAATGATTATAAAGAAATATCGTCATGTTCTAATACAAAAGATTTTCAAGGAAGAAGAGGAAACATAAGGTACAGGGATAGAGAAAATAAGTTAAATTTTGTTCACACACTAAATGGTTCAGGATTAGCAGTTGGAAGAACTTTAGTAGCTATAATGGAAAATTATCAAACGGCTAATGGCAAGATAGAAATTCCTGAAAAACTCATTCCTTACATGGGAAAAGAGTTCATAGGTTGATTATAGATGCCAAATACGTTTTACGGGAAAAAAGTAAATGAAGAAATTATTCTAAACGAAGAAGAAACTGCACACTTAAAAATAACAAAAAAAGTCGAGGGAGAAACAATAAAAGTAATAACAGGTGATGGGTTATTATTCACGGCAACAATAGTAAAAATAGGTAAAAAAGAAACAGTTCTTGAAATTATAGACAAAGAAAAACCTCAAGAAGATTACAAACCATATGTATCAGTATATTTTGGTATGAGTAAATGGGATAGAATGCACTTACTATTAGAAAAAATGATTGAATTAAGGGCAAATAGTTTTTACCTTTACCGCGGGGAAAAATCGGATATAAATTATACAAATTTGAATAAATTCCAAAGAACTATAATAGAAACATCCAAACAAACTGTTTTTGCCCATATCCCTCAAATTAATTTTGTACAATTTGAGGAAATTCCCAAGAAAGACACGATAGTACTAGACTTAGATGGAACAAATGACAATTTAGGAAAAGTCTTAAAAGAGTTAAAGGGTGCACAGAAAATAAACTTAGTTGTTGGCCCAGAATATGGATTTTCAAAAAGAGAAAAAGACTTTTTTTCTACAAACGAATTCAAAACTGTTAATTTGGGTAAAAGTATCTTTCGTTTTGAAACTTCTGCTATATATGCAATGAGTATCATTAACTATGAATACAACAGGTTATTTATTTAATAAGGGGGGGGTTCAAAATGCCAGAATGGCTCCAAACAACTATCAATTATCTAATAAGAATTGGTATCAGTGTTGCAATTCTCTTTATCGCGAGGTATTTAGCAAAATTTATCTATAGAATCATAATAAACACAGCAGAAAAAAGCGGAAGAGTAACGCTTCAATACAAGAAATCTTTAATGACGATATTGAACATAGCTATGTATACCTTAGGTGGTTTTATCATTATTTCTGTAATTTTTACCAACCTTAGCGCATTTCTTGCTGGATTAGGAATAGGTGGTATAATAGTCGCTTTTGCAGTACAAGAACCTCTTGGTAATTTAATATGTGGATTTTTAATAATGTTGAACCATCTTGTAGTAGATGGTGAAGCTGTCGAAATAAATGGAATATCTGGATCAGTAGAAGAGATAAACGTTAATCATGTGGTCATAAGAACATGGGATGGAAGAAGAGTCAACCTTCCCAGTAGAGAAGTTTGGTCAAGCAAGATCATTCATTATTGGCCTACAAACATAAGAAGAAACGAGGTAAAAGTTGGAGTATCTTACTCATCCGATCTAAACAAGGTAATAAACGTAATAGATGAAGCAGTACGATCAGCCGAATTAGTGCACATAGATGATGACCATCAACCGCTAATCGTTTTTGATGGTTACGCCGATTCTTCAATAAACTTCATTGTAAGGTTCTGGGCAAAACAAGAAAATTTTATAAATTCGTCGATGGATGTAGCAAAATCAATTAAACAAAAATTCGAAGAAAATAAAGTTGAAATACCTTTTAACCAATTAGACCTTCACATAAAAGAAGTCCCCAATGAAATAACACAAAACAAAGAAAATATTTAAATTATAGAAATTTTCAAAAAGGCGGTGTAAACCGCCTTTCTTAATTTTACTGTACTGTGCAAAAGTTTTTTCATAATGCTTTGAAATAACTTCCAAATTCTCATTTGCGAAGCAAATGATGTTTGTGTTTAGGAAAATTGACTATTATAAAGAAAAATATTAGTGTAAGGAGGAAATTTCCAATGCAAAAAAAACAAGAAGAAAATCCGAAACCAAAAAAAAGATCGGGGAAAAAATTCTTAAGAATTATTCTAATTTCCTTGATTGTGGCTATTTTTCTACTTGGAGTTGGTTACATCTACTTCGAATATAATAGGCTTTCGTATCTCAATTTGAATCTTCAAAACAGTTGGAGAAGTTATATGGCATATTTAATCGATTTTATACCAGGATTAAGAAATTTATCTAATTATGAATATCTGGAGATTTCAGATCCTTTCTATTTGCAAAAGGAACTGTTAGATAGCAAACTCAAAGCTATACAAGACGAAAGAGAAAAATTAATTGCCGAACAAAATGAATTACAAAAACTTTTAGACCAAATTTCACAAGAAAGTGCAAATTTAATGGCTCAAAGAGAAGAATTAGAAAAGTTAAATCAAGAATATCAACAAAAAATTGACCAATACAACGATTACAATGCCAGAATAAATACCCTAGCCAATTGGCTGGCTAGATCAACCCCTCAACAAATTGCTAACGCTTTAAGTAGAGAAGAAGTAAGCGTGGAATTATTAGTAGATGCACTCGCAACGCTTGAATCAAAATCAGCCGCTGAAATACTGCAAGCTCTTGCGCTTGTTAACCCACAAAAAGCTGCTGAAGTGATAGCCAAAATGGGAGAAAAAAGGAGCGAATAATTTTGAACATTGCCTTAACTGATCTTACAACTAATTTACCCAAATCAAAAAACATTAATCACTTTACTGCGAATGCATCTAATGCTAAATTAGAATCCTTTGATCAAAAATTTCAAGATATTTTTAACAATGTAGAAGAAGACAGCCTTGGTTTTAAAAAATCTCCTATGCCAGAAAAAGAAGTGACAAATAATAAGTTATCGGTCACACTGAATACTATTGATTCGAAAGATTTATTAATTTCAAATACTAAAAAAACAAAAAATATCCATTTGGACGTCGATCAATTACTCCTACTCATAGAAGTTTCTACCAAAAACGCCAAAGGCATCGATGAAAAGGAATTATTAATTCAAGCTCAAAAAATTTTGTCTTCCCCTAAAACAGAGTTTACAAAGAATGACATAGAAGTATTACAAAAAGCTTTTAGCGTTATTATAAAAGAAAGAAAGGGTAGTAATAGTGAAATACCTTTAAAAGGTTTAATCAAGTATTCTAATTCCATAGAAGAAAGTCCCAATATTATGTTACAAAACAGCCTCCATTCAAAAGGTTCACAAGAAGTCAATCAGATTGTCAACTCTGATATCCAAAAATTATCTTCTAGAATAGAAGAAATCTTAAAAAGTACAAAAAACAAAAATGAAATCAATACATTAGAGCAAGCAAAGAAAATATTATCTTCTTCTAAAACCCAACTCACAGAAGAAGATAAAGAGATATTACAAAAAGCTTTTAACATTATCATAAAAGAAAGCCAAGAGAATAAAGAGAGTACAAGTGAAATATCTTCAGAAGGTTTGATTAAGCATTCTAAACCCACAGAAAAAAGTCCCTCCACTCTGTCACAAAACAATCTGCATTCAAAAGATTCACAAGGAACGAATCAGATTGTTCAAGCTGATATTCAAAAATTATTACAATTAATAGAAAAAGGCTCAAAAAGTATAGAAAGCAAAGATGAAATCAATACATTAGAGCAAGCTCAAAAAATACTCTCATCTTTTAAAACAGAATTTACACCTGACGAATTAAATATAATTAAAACTGCTATGGATATAATTAACACCAATAATTCAAAGATGGGAAACTCTTTATCAAGCATAATTGAAGAAACAAATCTCATAACCAATTCCTTGATTAAGGGAAACATCGATAAAACAAAGAATAATAAAAATGAGAATAATGATTCTATAAAAGCAATGCAATTTGATCCAAAAGCGGATCTTTTAAATACAAAAAACAACTTTGGTAAGAATGTGTATTTTGACCCTTATGAAACCAGAAAAAACAACATAAACAAAGATAAAAACTCTGAATTACAAAAAAATAATACTGTTAAACTGGCACCAACCAGTAATTTAGGAGACATTAGCAAAAATTTAAATATCGAACAATTAAAAACCGATCCAAGCACTAATGAAATAGATTTAAAATCCTTACAAATCAACAAAAATAATATACAAGATGGTATCCCTACAACCAATCTAAAAGATTTAAACGCTCAAATAAAGGAAGTAGTTATTTCTAAAAACACTCAAACCTTTCTAAACGAAAGTTTCTCAGTAAAAATATCTCCTCCTGACTTAGGAAAAGTCGATATTCAGATATTAAAAAACGGGCAAGCCGTAACTGTTAACATATCAACAGAAACCGAAAATGCAAAAAATATTATATCAAAAACATTACAGTCTTTAGTTGGAAATTTAAGGGATGAAGGATACCAACCCATCAGTATAAAAGTGAATGTCACACAAGAAGAACATTATTTAGCCGATCAAAATCAACAACATCAACAAGAGCAAGAGCAGAAAAAATACAGTGAAGAAGATCAGAATGACGATCAGCCAGAAGAAGGAACTTACTACACCTTTGATGATTATTTAAGGAGTGATTTGAATGCTTAACTCAGTATCGATGGATTCTATATATCAAAGTACGTATGATGCAAAAAAAGACAGAGAAATAAAAAAAGAATTAGACAAAGAAGCTTTTTTAGAACTGTTGGTTACAGAATTACAAAACCAAGATCCGACTCAACCGATGGAAAACAAAGATCTTGTAGCTCAGCTTTCTCAACTATCTTCCACTGAACAAATAACCAATATGAGCCAAGCAATTCAAGAAATGGTTAACTCCCAAATGTCGCTCAATAAATTGCAAGCTGCAAGCTTGATAGGAAAAACCGTTGTGGTGAATGACAACACCATTGACTTGCAAAGTGGGGTAGCAGAAGGACTAAACTATGGATTAGACAACGGCTCCCAAGTATATTTAGAGATTTATGATTCAAAGGGACAAGTAGTTTATACAGAAGATTTGGGTGTGCAGGAAGCAGGGTTACACTCATATGTTTGGAGCGGAAGAAACAACGATGGAACTATGATGCCTGATGGAGAGTATCTCTATGGAATTTACACCGTAGAAAATGGCCAAATGGTAGCAAATACCGGTGTAAAAAGTGGAACTGTCGAAGCAGTGAAGTTCTTAGACAACGAACTTTACCTACTTATCAATGGTGAAATGTATCCTTATTCAGTAGTGAATGAAATTAGCACCTAAATTCTGATTATCAATACGATCTAGATAGGAGGAGTATAACATGCTCAGATCAATGTACTCTGGAATCACAGGTTTAAGGAACTTTCAGGATCAACTCGACATAGTTGCAAACAATATCGCTAACGTTAATACCGTAGGTTACAAAGGTTCAAGGGCAACATTTCAAACAACTCTTTTTCAAACATTAAGTGCAGGAAATGCACCACAAAACCAACTAGGTGGAACAAATCCTATGCAAATTGGATTAGGATCTCAATTAGCTTCTATAGACAAATTAATGACACAAGGTTCTCCTATGTCTACAGGTAAAGCTACAGATCTTATGATTCAAGGAGAAGGGTTTTTTATTCTCTCAGATGGAATAGGTCAATACTATACACGGGCTGGCAATTTCACTAGAGATTACAACGGATTCTTTGTAGATCCTGCATCTGGTATGAAATTGCAAGGTTGGACAGCAAAAATTGATCAAGAAGGAAATAGGACCATTGACACCAACGATCCTATAGGAGATATCCAAATATCAAGCGGACAAGTAATGGCGGCAAAACAAACCTCCTTTGTAAGACTTGCACATAATTTAAACGCAGGTGCGGGTATTCAAGACACAACAATTGTGGTCAAGAGTACAACAGGTGAAAATATACCCGTAAAATTCTCTTTCAAAAGGGATATGAGCGAAGAAAACAAGGATAAAAATGTTTATAATTGGACGGCAAGTGTAGTTGGTTCTGAGTACAAATTTGCAGTTGACGATGGTTCAGGTAATTTAACTTCAACTAACCAAATTAGTGGAAAAGTAGAGCTTGACGATACGGGAAATGTAATTAGTTGGGTTAATTACGATGAAGACGGTGATCCTTTAGCAGAAAGTAAGATTTCTATATACGACATAAACGGTGAAATAGTGGATCAATATGGTGATTCTGTTCCTGTAGATATCAATGCAGGGGCAGGTACTGCTACCCTCACAGGAAGCATTAGGGTTACAGACTCAGCGGGAGAAGCAGTTTATTATGATCCGGAAGATATTGATATTAGTTTTGATGCTTCCGGAAATCCAACAATAACTTTGAATATCGATGGTACACCAGTAAATTTTACTGGACCTGCAAGTACAGTTGGTGAATTCAACGATTTACTAACAACGGGAATTACATCTGGAGATTATACCCTCACGGGTTTGCGTTTAACCGGTGCCTCTGATGCTGATACTATTGATGGGCAGGGGTTTACCGGCTTAAAATCCGTTAGAGAGATGATTCAACCACCTTCAGGTGGAGCTATAAGATTCACCGATCTCAACAATCCTACCAACTTTTCAGAAGCTAACTATATCAGCCCATCTGTAACAACATCAACAGTAGTATACGATTCTCTAGGTAACCCTTACAATACTTATTTAAAATTCACAAAAATAGATGCTAACACTTGGTATTGGAAGGCAGAGTTAGAAGACGGAACTCCATTGTATAAAAGTACCGCTGATGGTCAATTACTCGATGATTCCGCCGAAGGAGTAATAGCTTTTGACTCAAATGGTAACATAGCTGCAACTCAATGGAAAATTAACCCTGACGGCACCATAGATCAAACTATCGGGGACGGTGACGATGGAGCAGCGGGTTTCTGGTTCGACCCAGCTGAGTTGGGCGCTGCTTTAAATCCAAGCGTGGACCCTCAATCAGCAGCTGGTGCAGGTCCTGTTAACGTTTCGATTAATTTTCAAGAACTTTCTCAGTTTTTTGCAGAAAATTCTATAGCGGTTACTGAACAAGATGGAAACGCTCAAGGAACTTTGGAGTCTTTCGCTATAAACACCAATGGACAGATTATAGGATCTTTCACAAACGGTTTAACAGCTCCATTGGGGCAAGTAGCTCTAGCCACTTTTAACAACCCCGAAGGTTTATCAGCTACAGGTAACTCTATGTACGCTATGAGTTCAAACAGTGGACTTCCACAAATAGGTGTCTCTGGGGTTGGAGGAAGGGGAAGTATTAATCCAGGGGCTTTAGAAATGTCAAATGTGGATTTAGCAGAAGAATTCACCAACATGATCATAGCTCAAAGAGGATTCCAAGCAAATTCAAGAAGTATAACCACTGCAGATGCAATCCTTAACGAACTTGTAAACATCAAGAGATGATTATGTTCCTTATGGGTGGACTGAGCACGAAGGGGTGCTAACAGGTTTTAGAGTTTCTAAAGTGAATAATATTTGGAGGTTAAGATGATTAAACTCACAAAATTAAACAATGAAGAATTTTATATTAACCCTTATCAAATTGAAAAGATAGAGTGCCACCCTGATACGACCATAACGATGATGAACGGGCATGTTTACGTCGTTAAAGAAAGTATTGAAGAAGTTAAGAAAAAAGTGGTAGAATTGAATAAAGAGATTTTTGGCAAATAAGGTAAGTATTATAATTTTTGAGCAAACTTTTTATGATTGAATTAGCGCAAAACAAGAGGTGGGATAGTTGTGGATATATCAACAATAATTGGTTTAGCCTTAGCGATAGCTGCAATAGTTGTGGGTGCAGGAAGTGAATTTACAACTTTAATAGATATACCTTCTTTTTTTATAACCGTGGTAGGATCTGTTGGCGCAACTTTCATCGCCCATCCAAGTTCAAACTCTTTCAAAATGTTTAACATGATCCTTGAAGCATTCAAAAATCCTAAGATAGACAACCTTGAAACTTTGAGGACCTTGTACTCGTTCTCTGAAAAAGCAAGACGAGATGGAATGATATCTTTAGAAGAAGATATACCAAGTGTTAAAAGTGATTTTTTACGAGATGGATTGAGAGCTGCCGTCGATGGAACGGATCCTGAAGAGATTAAAAAGATATTGGAAGTGAAGATGGACATGTACCAAGAAACAGAGGAAGATAAGATCTCAGTTTTAGATACTTGGGGAGCCATGGCTCCAGCCTGGGGGATGGTAGGAACTTTGATAGGACTAGTTTTGTTGTTGGATACTCTTAGCGATCCAACAACTATTGGGCCGAGGATGTCCCTTGCTCTGATTACAACCTTATACGGTGCTCTTATTGCATACATATTTGCTCTTCCCCCTGCTGAAAAACTAAAAAAAAGGGTGGATAAAAATATTAACCAGATGCGAATGATGTTGGAAGGTATATTATCGATAGTACAAGGTGAAAATCCACATTTGATGGAAGAAAAGCTAAAGGCGTTTCTCAGTGAAGAAGAAAGACGTGCCTATGAGGCAGAAAAAGGTGAAGCTGTTTTGTAATCGTGAGGTGATATTTTTATGCCTAGAAAGAAAAGAGAAAAAACTGGTGATGCTAAATGGATGCAGACTTTCAGCGATATGACTACCTTGTTGCTGACTATGTTTATTGCATTGTTTTCTATGGCTACTATATCACCGGGAAAATTTCAACAGGCGGTTGTTAGTTTACAAAATGTGTTCGAAGGACAACCAATTGGGGTACTAGTTGGAGGCAGAAGCATTTCCGACGAACCCTTGATCACTTCTAATCCTGGAATTAGGCAAGAATTATTAAAAATTATTGAAGACGAAAAGTATAAAGGGAAAATCACTATTGAGGAAACTGATAAAGGGACGATAATATCTATGAGGGATATTGCCTTTTTCAGACCAGGGAGCGCTGAATTAACCGCCGAAGCTAAAGACCTGCTTTATAGGATAGGTACAATAATATTAGAGCACACATCTAACGCTATTGAAGTTTATGGTTTTACGGATGATCAACCAGTTTTACCCTCAAGTGTATACCCTTCTAATTGGCATTTGAGTGCAGCTAGAGCGGCAAGTGTTGTTAATTTTTTTACCATAGAATTAAAAAATAGAAGGTTAGTGGAAAAGATGGCTGAGATCAATTCTGGGCAATTTGATATAGATTATTTTTACAATTCAGACAGATTCTTTCCCATTGGTGAAGGAGATAGCGAAATTGCTAAGGAAATTTCCCTATTAAGGTCGGAGATTGATTCTCGAAAATCCATCGCCTTTGATCATTTTACTGAAGGAGAATTAAACTCCGCACAGTTACAGCAAATTGAAAGGGAACTAGAAAATGAATATAATACAAGATTGAATGAATTAAGGCAAAAATACAGAAGGATAGATATTCTTATACTAAGGCAAAGAGTAAGATAAGTGCAAGACCGTGGAGGCGAAAGATTTTGGAAAATGAAAATATAACTTCAGAAGAGGGAAAAACCAGAAAGTCAAAGCCATCTTTTTTAATGACTTTAATAATAGTCATAGTTGTTGCTTTAATAATATCAGGAATTACGTCTTTTTTTATAGTGAGAATCTTGACATCCAATGTTTCTTCAAGTTCTGATCAATCTTCGCAAGTATCCGCTACTGCACCTGCTAAAGTATTATTGATCATGGAAGGTTCCAGATATACTATGATGTTAAAAGGAGGATACGACATTGCTGTAATAGATTCTTTACAGCTAGATGTTGGAAGCAGCCAGGCAAGAGATTTAATAACTTCCAACAAATTGGAAGTTTTAGAGGCTATAAGAATGATATTTATGAATAAAACAAGAGGTGAGCTTTCAACTCCACAAGGCATAGAATTAACTAAGAAACAAATAAAAGATTCTTTAAATGAAATGCTGGGATTTACTGGTGAAAGGGAAAGCTTGGGTGTTGTAAAAGTGACAATGATTATAATGACTATAACAACGAGTCAATAATGATACATTAAGGGGCAAGCCCCTTAAAATCCCCAAAACCTAATTTCGTTTAAACAAAGGCATTTTGCACAAAACAGCAAAAGGGGCAAGCCCCTTAAAATCCCCAAAACCTAATTTCGTTTAAACAAAGGCATTTTGCACAAAACAGCAAAAGGGGCAAGCCCCTTAAAATCCCCAAAACCTATTTCAATTAAAAAAACTTTTTGCACAATGCGGCAAACTTAAAAAAGCTTTTTGCACAAGGCTGCAAAATGAAAAAGAGGTGTTTTTATGCCTGAAGATGAGACCCTTACACAGGAAGAAATAGATAGTATTTTAAAATCAATGAGTTCTGGAGAGAGCCCCGAAGAAGTTCTTGAAGAGTATCAGGAAGAAGAAAGAAGAATCAAAGATTACGATTTTAGAAGACCCATGAAGTTTTCACGGGAGCAACTAAGAACTCTCCAGTTAATCCATGAAAGCTTTGCAAGAGAGCTATCTACTTATCTTTCAGGCAGAAGCAGAACATTCGTCGATGTTAAATATGCTAGTATCGATCAAATCACCTTTTCAGAATTCCAAAAATCATTGAACTCCCCAACATTTATCGTTATCTTTTCGTCCGAAGCTTTTTCAGGAAGCGCTATTCTACAAATGGGCTTAGATTTAGGATACGTCATAATAGATAGACTTTTAGGAGGGCCAGGAAACACTCTTGAAGAGATTAGACCTCCCACCGAGATAGAAATGAACATTTTGAGAAAAGAATCTGCAGTTATGTTGAGAATGCTATCAAAATCATGGTCGAATATTGAAGAATTTGACGCCAACTTGGAGAATTTAGAAACCAATCCCCAATTTGTTCAAGTTGCCCCTCCAAATGAGATGACAATTCTTATAACACTTTCTGTTACTATAAAAAACGTACAAGGTTTTGTCAATCTTTGTTTTCCATCTTCTTCGTTGGAACCTTTGAACGATAAATTGACAACAAGAATGTGGACAACCTCTTACAGACATACTGAAGAATTTAAAGAAAATCTAAGACAATCGTTGTTGCTTTCAAAATTAAATTTGTCTGCTATACTTGGCAAAACAGAGATATATTTAAATGATTTTTTGAATCTTGAAGTCGGGGATGTAATCCGCTTAGATTCTTTTTACGATGAGCCCATAGATCTAGAAATTGAAGAAAGACCGATATTCAAAGTAAATGTGGGTAAGAGTAAAGGTTTTTACAGTGTAAAGATCGTTGAGAAAAACAAAGAACTTTTAGAAAGACTTCTTGTTGAAGAGAGTATGAAAAAAAAGACGAAAAAGCTTGATTCTTCTGAAAAAGATGAAGATACAGAAAAAACAGGAGATGAATAAAATGCCTGAAAACGAAGACCGTATTCTAAATCAAAGTGAATTGGATTCATTATTAAAAGGGTTAAATAACACCGATGATCCAAAGGAAAGCGAAGAAACCTCAACAGTAGATGAAAAACTAGACGCACTTTTGGATATGATTGGTGAAATTGCAAATATCACTATGGGTTCAGGAGCAACAACCCTTTCAACTTTACTAAGAAGAAAGATAGAAATCCAATATCCTCAAACAGATATTATTAAATTTAAAAATATCATTACCAATTTTGAAGGAGAAAATGTTGTTGTTACAGTAGAGTACAAAAAAGGTTTGTATGGCTTGAACACCTTGGTATTACCTTTGAATTTAACTAATATAATAGCAGATTTAATGCTGGGAAAAGACCTAGAGAATATCGAAGAGAGGGAATTAGATGATATTAGTTTAAGCGCAGTTTCTGAAGCAATGAATCAAATGATGGGTACAGCTTCAACCGCCTTATCAGATTTTCTAAAAACCAATATTGATATCTCCCCGCCTAGCAGTCGAGTTGTGAATTTTTCAGAAGCCAATATCGAGTTTCCTCCCATAGAAACAGACAAAGAAGCTTATGTTATCTCTATAAAGTTCAACGTGAAGATCAACGGAATAGCCGAAACAACGTTCTGGCAATTTATACCCATGAAATTTGCTCAAAAGATTAGAGAACTTGTGGAAAAAACTTTTGGTAAAACTACAGAAGACGAAGAAAGCTCAAAAAATTCAAATACACAGAAAAGAAGCAATTCCAACGTGATCAAAGAAAAAAAGGTCAAAGTTCAACCTGTAGAATTTGGTGAATTTGAAAAAAAGGAGGAGCCTATTTCCCCAAATATAGATCTATCAAAGTTGGAACTTTTGCTTGATGTCCCCTTAGAACTAAAAGTTGAGTTAGGATCAACCAAATTAAATCTTAGAGAGATTTTAGAATTACACGAAGGGTCTATGATACAGTTAAACAAATTGGCAGGTGAGCCTTTGGATATATATGCCAATGGAAGATTAATTGCTAGAGGCGAAGTTGTTGTTATCGATGAGAATTTTGGAATTAGGGTTACAGAGATCGTCTCATTGAGAGAAAGGATGAAAACTCTGAAATGATAATTAAGAAATATTTCCTTTTATCCTTCCTTGCTTTTTCCACATTCATTTTTGCTCAACCAAGCTTAGAAAGCCTTTTAGAGAGTTATTTGGGTTACAAAAAATTAAGATTTGATATTAATATTCAGTTTCAAATAACTGAGAATAAAGAAATTTCTGCTGAAGTAAGTTATATTGATAACAGATATTTAATTTTTACCTTTAAAAAACCATCTTTATTTGAAGATATTTATTATTGTTACGATTTTTTCGAGTCAGTTTTTTACACAAATGTTCATGAGGAAGTAGATGAATACGGTCAAATATCCATACTTACAGCCACTATTCCTGATTTGCTTTCATCTTTTTTACCTTTTTTTGATCCGGAAAATTTTGATGTCGTTGCCACAGAAGTAGGTGAATATGAAATCCAGCAATATATTCCGAAAACCCGAAACTTCTTAAGATTGCTTAATATAGATTTTACTAAATTCAATATTTACTATTTTAAACCTTATGAAAATATAAAGGTTTTAGAAAAGTTAGAAATTTTGAATTCTCAAGAGAGTAAAAAGGTCATTATAGAAATTAAAGAAATCGCACCTCTACCTAATGAAGAAGCAGATATCGAATTGAAAAAAGTTCTGTTGTCTTCATAGTTTTGTTATAAATGAGCTAAATCTGGCAGGGAGTAATCTGCGTACCTTTTTTCCAAATTCTCTCCGTTTTTCTTCCTTTTTAAATAGGTCAATTGTTCTTTTAGGATCTTTTTGCTTTCTGGCTTCCCATGTCCTGGAAAAACCGTTTCTATATCTAAGGAAGATAAGTTATTTAATCTAGATATCCACTCATCAACATTCGAATTGAGTATTTCTGCATGTACCTTAGAAAATACGAGATCACCACTTATTAAATATCCTTGCGGTTTAAGGATATAGATTGTTGAATCTAAAGTATGTCCACCAATATTTTCTGCTGACAAAATTTGGTCTCTTAGGAGAAGAAAAATAGAATTTTCGAAAATGATGATATCTTTTTCCCTTAAAGCCTCTTTGAAATTGTTAAAATTATAGTCAGCTATTTTTGAACTTTCTTTTAGAAACGTAGGATCCAAGGTATCAAGAAACTCCAATGTTTTTTTGTTCATATACAGATCAAATTTGCGTTTGCTAAAAACAGCTCCAAAGGTGTGGTCAGGGTGAAAATGAGTGAAAAAAACCTTTTTTAATTTTTTTGAAGTACGCTCTTCAACTATTTTGACCATATCTTCAAATTTTCTTGGATAAAGAGAGCTATCAAAGGCTGTCAATCCATCATCATACTCTAAAAATGTAACAGAGCTTGCGCCATTCTCGAACCAAAAATTGTAAACGTTATCGTAACTTTCAAACATACAAATCACCTCTAAAAATATATAGTTAGCGCCTCTTATTATTTTTAAGTTCTAATATATTTTTTCGATAAAAACAATTGATATTCCTCGAACCAAGTGATATAATTTTGTTAGGAATACTAATCAATTTGGGACGGTGAATCTTTTGATCAAAGAGTTTCTAAAAAAATATTGGTGGAGATATCTCATTGGGATTCTCTTTCTTGTAACCGTTGACATTATTCAACTATTTATTCCAAGAGAAATTGGAAGCATAGTCGATATACTAAACACACAATCTCCGAACCTTAATCAAGTTAAAACGCTAATCTTCGGAATAATCATGTTAGCTTTAGGATTAGGAATTGGTAGAGTTTTTTGGAGAATTTCAATTATTGGAGCCGCTAGGCTTTTTGAATATCAAACATGGAAAAATATGTTCGACCATATCATCGGATTAGACCAAGATTTTTTCGACAAATGGAGAACTGGAGATTTGATGACTAGGTTCACTTCTGATGTTTCTACGTTGATGCGTATGCTAGGAATTCTGGTTATAATGCTCGTTGATACAATAGTATTGACGACCTTGACCGTTTTTGCAATGGGTACTTTTGTGAATTGGAGATTGACCTTTATATCGGTACTGCCTCTTCCTTTAATAGCAATTATATCACTCTTTTTTGGAAGATTCATTCACAGAAGATTCAGAGAATTACAAGAAAAAACTTCTGAGTTATCTAATATAACCGAAGAAAACGTCTCTGGTGTGGATGTTGTAAAGTTGTATTCTAACTATGATACCATGCAAGAGATATTTGACAACAAGTCTCAAGAGTTCTATAATTCTTACATTCGCTTGGTAAAAGTTTGGGGATTGATGTTTCCCTTAGCCATGTTAGTAGGACAATTAGCAACTATTTTTGTTTTCAATTTTGGTGGGCCCATGGTAATAAACAATCAGATAACCCTTGGAGACTTCATAATGACAAATCAATATATCGGAATGTTGATATGGCCAATGATGGCGGTTGGAAACCTAATCAACCTAATACAAAGAGGAAGAGCTTCTTTAAAAAGGGTTAATGAAGTTTTAGAGCAAAAAAATTCCATTCAAGAACCCGCAAGAGAAGATTTTGAATTTCAGGGACACTATCAAATCAACCATCTAACTTTCAAATATCCAGGTTCACAAAGAGAAGTTTTGAAGGATATAAACATGAATATAAACCCTGGAGAAATGGTAGCCTTTGTTGGAAGAATAGGTTCAGGAAAATCTACATTAGCAAAGCTCCTTGTAAAACTATACCCAGTTGAAAGAGGACAGATATTTTTAGACGGAAAAGATATTAACGATGTGAATGGTGAATTTATAAGAGACTATGTTTCTTATGTACCACAAGATAGTTTCTTATTTTCAATGACGATAAGAGAAAATATAGCTTTTGCTAATGAAAAAATGGAAGACAAAGTGGAAGAATTTGCAAAACTTTCTCATGTACACGATGACATAATGAGCTTCGAAAATAAATATGACACAATAGTTGGAGAAAGAGGAGCCACACTTTCTGGTGGCCAAAGGCAGAGGGTTACCATTGCAAGAGCTCTAGCCAAAAGATCAAAATGGATAATACTAGACGATTGTCTTTCCGCTGTAGATACCGAGACGGAAGAAGAAATAATCAAAACACTTAGACAACAAGCGGAAGGCAAAACAATTCTTGTTATATCCCACAGGCTCAAAGCGGTTAAAAATGCCGACCAAATCTATGTGTTCGACAATGGACAAATCGTTGAAAGCGGTAATCACAATCAGTTAATCTCACAAGAAGGTATTTACTATTCTATGTACATGAAACAATTAATAGAAAAAAATTTGGAGGAGTAGAGTAATGGCTTCTGTTCATGAGGAAATATTTTTAGAAGAAAAAGAAAAAAGCGAAGGCGATCTCAAAACTTTCCTGAGACTGTGGGTGTATATAAAAAAATACAAGTTACTACTTTTTTTGACCTTTTTAACTTTGGCTATAGCAACGATAATAGAGTTAGCGTTGCCAGTTTTCATACGATATGGGATTGATAATGTAATTAATGTGAATTATTCGTTTGATCTAGTCCCTGAAAACGAAACACAATTTGTTGAACAGGAGAATGGAGCTTATAATCTAGAAAAAAGAGACAACAACTATTATATGGTTAACAATCAAACAGGCGAAAGAATACAAGTCTCAGGCGAGCAATATTCCCAATACTTTGACTTAGCTATTCGAAAAATACAGATTTTTAGCCTTATTTTTATATCAGTGCTTGTGGGACAATTTCTTTTAAATTACGGCCAAGTTTTCTTTGCCAACGTAGTTGGCCAAAAAGTTATTTTTCACCTGAGGAAAGACTTATTCAGCCATATATTAAAACTCAAATATACATATTTTGAAAAAAATCCTCCAGGCAAAGTTACCACACGTGTGGTTAATGATACCCAAAATTTATCGGATTTCTTCAGTGATGTTGTAACAAGTTTGCTTAAAGATATAGCTATAATAATTGGGGTGATCATTTTAATGATGGTCCTAGACTTTGAACTTAGTTTGTATACAATGTCTATGTTCCCAGTTATTGTAGTTTCAGTTGTGTTATTCAGACATTTTGATAGAAAAGCCTACGACAAAGTCAGAACTAGAATATCTGCCTTAAATTCCTACTTAGCCGAAAATTTAGCTGGAAGTAATGTTACAAGATTATTCAATCAAGAAGAAAGAAAGAAAAAGGAATTCGATTACATGAGTACAAAGGTATATCGTGCTAATTTGCAACAAATGTATGTATTTGCGATCTTTAGACCTTTGATGAGTCTATTACAGTATTTTACGATTAGTATTTTGCTTTGGTTTGGTTCCTTGCAGTTAACAGATGGGCAAACAACCTTTGGAACCATCTATGCTTTCACTTCTTACATAGATATGTTTTTTAGACCCTTGTTTGACCTAGCAGAAAAGTATGACATAATGCAAAACGCATTTGCATCGGCTGGAAAAATTTTTAAGATATTTGATCAAGAACAGGAAAATTTTGGGAGGAAAAAATATACTACTATTCAAGAAGGAAAAGTTGAATTTCAAAACGTTAAATTCTCCTACGATGGAAATAAAGAAGTTTTAAAAGGTGTAAGTTTCAAAATAAATCCCAACGAAAGAGTAGCCATAGTTGGGGAAACAGGTTCAGGAAAAACTACGATAATTAAATTGATAAGTGGACTTTACAAATATCAAAGTGGTAAAATACTATTAGACGATAAAGAATTATACGACTACGATCTCAACGAATTACGCAAAAAAATCGCTGTTGTACCTCAAGACGTATTCCTGTTCTCGGGAACTATTTTAGACAACATGAGATTATTTAACCAAGACATTCCGGATGAAGAAGTAAAAAAGGTTGCAAAATCCGTATATGCCGATGAAATTATCTCGCGGTTGCCCCAAAATTACTACACAGTCATTACAGAAAGAGGCGGAACTTTATCATCTGGTGAAAGACAATTGGTAGCCTTAACGAGGGCGGTACTTTTTAATTCAAAGATTATAATTTTAGACGAAGCTACAGCAAATGTTGATGTAGAAACTGAATTTTTAATACAACAAGCTTTGAATAAAATATCTGAACGTTCAACTATAATTTCCATTGCCCACAGACTTTCGACTGTGAAAAGCTCCAACAGGATAATAGTTGTGCATAAAGGGCTAGTTGTTGAAGAAGGAAGGCACGAAGAACTTATCAACAACCACGGAATTTATTACGATCTTTACAGACTTCAGTTCGAAAATAGCTAATAATTACCAGACTATGAAGGGGGTCTATATCTTGAATTTCTTCGATAACATACCACCAAGCACATCTGTTTCACCAATATCAAAGGAGCTTTATTTAAAAAATGATTCAAATATTGCGGTATTGATTCTACATGGTTACACGGGTTCTCCTCATGATATGTACTACATAGGTAGACAGATTCACAAATCTGGTTTTTCTATATACATACCTCGACTCCCCGGGCACGGAACCAATTCCAACGATTTTTTAAACTCTAATTGGAGAGATTGGCTGAGAAAATCTATAGACTCTTATATTAATTTAAAAACCTACCATGAAAAAGTCTACATTTTAGGCCTTTCTATGGGTGGTGTAATAGCAACTCTCTTAGCAAGTAAATTTCATCCAGAAAAAATTGTCTTAGCTGCTCCTGCACTAAAAGCAAAAGATTGGAGAATAAATTTAACTCCATTCTTTGGCCTTATCGTTAAGAAAATAAAAAGAAAAAATCCTCAGACATTCGATGACGAAAAGCTTGCTTATCTAGCTAGCCAATACTGGAATTATGACTGGCCTTCAAAGGCAGCTGATCTTTACAAACTGCAAAAAATGGCTCTTAAAAACCTTTCAAAAGTCACATCTAACACTTATGTGATACTTTCAAAAAAAGACGAAGCCGTTCCTTTTTCGGTAAAGGAAATTATAGAAAATAATATTAAAGGAAAAACCGAATTTCTGATATTAGAAGAAAGCGGGCACGTAGTTGTAAACGATATCGAAAAAGAAAAAGTGGCAGAACAGACTATAAATTGGCTTAAAAAAGAATAGTCAACGTAAAAATAATTTAATTATTTCTACTTTGAAATTCTTTCTTTTGATAAAACCTCTTGCAAGTAGTACCCGGTGTAAGTACCGCTCTCAGCTACTTCTTCTGGGGTGCCTGTAGCCACAATGTAACCCCCATTTTCTCCGCCTTCTGGTCCTAAGTCTATAATGTAATCTGCGTTTTTTACAATGTCCATCTCGTGTTCTATTACTATAACGGTATTACCCTTTTCAACGAGAATATTGAGAACTTTTATTAATTTCTTTATATCTTCAAAATGAAGACCCGTAGTAGGTTCATCGAGTATATAAACGGTATTCCCCGTTGCTTTTTTCCTTAGCTCGGAAGTTAATTTGATCCTTTGAGCTTCTCCACCAGAAAGGGTGGTTGCGGATTGACCCAATCTTATGTATCCCAAACCCACATCTTGCAGCAGTTCTAGAACATTTTTTATTAAAGGTAAGTTCTTGAAAAAGTCCAAAGCCTCATCCACAGTCATATCTAAAACATCAGAAATATTTTTACCTTTATAAGTGACCTTTAACGTTTCTTTGTTGTATCTCTTACCTTTACATACGTCACAGGTTACATACACATCAGGTAGAAATTGCATCTCAATCTTCAAAACTCCATGGCCTTTACAGGCTTCACACCTTCCGCCCTTAACGTTGAAGGAAAATCTTCCCTTGTCGTATCCTCTAATCTTAGCCTCAGGTGTTGCAGCGAACAGTTCACGAATATAATCAAATACTCCTGTATATGTAGCTGGGTTACTTCTTGGAGTTCTACCAATAGGACTTTGATCGATAGAGATCACGCTATCTATATATTCTAAACCTTCGATCTTTTCATACTCTCCGGGTCTCACCCTGGAATTATAAAGCTCCTTTTGCAAAGCCGGATACAACGTATCCATAATCAACGAAGATTTACCTGAGCCTGAAACTCCTGTTATAACCACAAATTTCCCCAAGGGAATCTCAACCGTGACATTTTTCAAATTGTTGTGTTTGGCACCGATTATCTTTAAACTAGCGTTCTTTTCTACTCGTTTTTTATCAATTATTTCTATTCTTGTTTCTCCCCTTAAATACTTCCCTGTAAGGGACCCATTAGAATTCTCTAACAACTTACTAGTAGGACCTTGAAAGATGACTTTTCCCCCATTGACACCTGCGCCGAGCCCAAGATCTATAATATAATCTGAGGCTCTAATAACGTTCTCGTCATGTTCGACAACTATTACCGTATTATCGAGGTCTCTCAACTTTTTCAAAGTATTTATAAGCCTGTCGTTATCTCTTTGGTGAAGACCTATAGTTGGCTCATCCAAAACATATGTCACTCCTGTTAACCCCGATCCAATCTGTGTAGCCAATCTAACCCTCTGGGACTCTCCACCAGAAAGAGTTGTCGCATTTCTTCCAAGTGTCAAATAATCAAGTCCTACATCGATCAAAAAAGTTAACCTTCTCTTTATTTCTCTAAGAAGTTCGTGGGCAATTTCCATTTCAAAATCACTCAGTTTTAAAGCATCAAAGAAAAGTTTTAGTTCACTAATTGGCATTTCTGTCAAATCATATATATTGTATCCATCTATCCTAACGCTGAGGGCTTCTTCCCTCAACCTTTTGCCATTACAGGCTTGACATGTCTTTTGAATCATGAAATTTCTTTCGATCCATTCCTTTATTTCCCGGGAATCCGTTTGCTTGTACCTTCTTTCGTACCAATTCACCATTCCTTCAAACCCTCTAGTAAACTCATAACTGTCTCCGTTCTTTTTTGAAAAGGAAAAATCTATTTCTTTGTCAGTCCCATACAGCAAGGTATTTAAAACTTTTGAAGGCATACTTTTTAAAGGTTTTGATGGATCCTCACCCAAACTTCGAACAACATCTTTCATCATGCTCACCATAAAAGTATCTTTCCCCATATTCAAAGCAGCGCCATCTTCCAAAGACTTGTTTATATCAAATATATATTCAGGCTCAACCTCCAACTTAAAACCTAATCCATGGCATTCCGAACATGCCCCATAAGGACTATTAAATGAAAACAATTTGGGATTAATTTCTGGAAAGCTGTAACCACATTTAGGGCAAGCTAAATTCTCAGAATAAGTTTGAGAAGAAATAACGTTCTCATCATTATCCATTTCCCTAATTTCTACAAAGCCATCTCCTTCTTTAAGGCACAATTCAACGGCTTCGAAGATTCTCTCAAAATTATCTTTTCTCAACTTAACTCTGTCAACAAGTAGGTTTATATTATGCCTGTAGGTCTTTTCAAGTGAGTCTATCTCATCTAAATCGTATATCACTCCATCGATTTCCACCCTTTTAAAACCTGACAGCTTCATACTATGTAGTTCCTTTTTAAACTCACCTTTCTTTTCCTTGGCAATTGGAGCAAAGATATACAATCTTGCATCCTCATTAAAATTCTTAAAAATATTATCCACAATTTCATCTACAGTAGAACTTTGCAGTGGGATATTGCACTTTGGGCAGTAAGCCTTACCAACCCTTGCAAACAACACCCTAATATAATCATAAATCTCTGTGATGGTACCTACCGTTGACCTTGGATTATGACTTACAGATTTTTGTTCAATAGCAATTGAAGGTGAGAGCCCCTCGATAAATTCTACATCGGGTTTTTTCAAATTTCCTAAAAACTGTCTTGCATAGGAAGAAACAGACTCTAAATACCTTCTTTGACCTTCCGCATATATAGTATCAAGTGCTAAAGTTGATTTTCCTGAACCAGATAAGCCGGTAATGACTGAAAGGGTATTCTTAGGTATCTCAACATCTATATTTTTTAAATTATGCTCTCGAGCACCTTTTATTCTAATCCATTTGTTATCCATACACATCCTGCCACTGAAAACATAGACAAACATGCCTATATCCAGAAGTTTCCTGCTTCAACGTGTCCCGCCTCGATATATATCTACTACGGTTTGTTTGACACTCCACAGGCGTGAATTCCCGACTGGCCATCGGTACACATATGCAAAGCAATTTCAACAAGCTATCGCATATTCTTTGGCATTCTTCAGATTAATTGCTGCGTTCAAATCTCTATCTATTTTCGATCCACATTCTTCGCAAATGTAAACTCTGTCTGATAATCTTAGGTCTTTCTTGATATTACCACAATGAGAACATATTTTACTTGATGGATAAAATCTTGAAACTATCCTCAATTGAATTCCTAAATGTTTACATTTGTTTTCGAGTCTAATCTTGAAATAGTGGAAATTCTGTTTTGCAATTGCTTTTGATAAATGCCTATTCTTCATCATTCCTTTAACATTCAAATCTTCGATAGTGAAATATTCTGGTTTGGTTTTCACCAGTTCACAAACTACTTTATTCACATAGTCATGACGTTTGTTTTTAAGTTTTTGATGAAGTTTCTGGACCTTTAATACTTGTTTGTCTATATTTTTTGCAGAATTTGTGGCAGTACCTCCTTTCTTTTTATTTTCGTATTTTTTTGATAACCGTCTCTGCTCACGCTTAAGTTTTTTTTCGAGTTTTTTAATTTCTTTGCTTTTATTTATATTTTTCTTCTTAATACCGTTACTAGCTACTACAAATTCTCTTATACCTACATCGATACCAATCCCTTCGGAGAATGATATATTGTCTTGCTTTATTCCTTTTTCAACTGCCGTGAGGCTGTCTTCTTCTACAAGAACGCTAACATAATATCTACCTGCTTCAAAAGAAACTGAACCACTTCCAACTTTAGCATTTGTAGGGATGTAGCCTTTTTCTTTTAGTCGAACAAATCCCAATGTTGGTATTTTTACTCTATGTCTTTCAATCGTCCAATCAGTTTTATTATTTCTAGGAAAGTAGGCTTTAACGTCATTATTCTTTTTCTTTTTGAATCTAGGAAATTTTGATTTACCTTTAAAAAACTTTTTAAAAGCTCTTTCACCATTCATAATTGATTGTTTAACAGCTTTACTCGATACATCTTTTATCCAATTGAATTCTTGACTGTTCGGTATAAACTCGTTATTTAACCATACTGAAAACTCCATACCCGAAACAAATCGCCTTTCTTTTTCATAAATCTCCTTGTTATGTGCAATGTAGAAATTGTATATAAACCTACAAACACCTAGTGTTTTTTTAATTTGTTGTTCTTGTTCAAGCGTCGGATTTATCTCTGTTTTGTAGCTCTTTAGCAATCTCATCATCGCCCTTTATTTGCTTTTTATACTTTCTAAGTCCGTCGATTTTACACGAAAAAACATGAATAGGGTTGATAGTTTCTCATTGTTTACTACAATAATTTCTACACCATTAGATTTTAAAAATCTTTCAAACCAATCGTAACCACTACAAATAAATCTGTCTTTGTGTGCAATTAATATTGTTTTTACTAAACCTAACCTACAATTTCCTATTAATTTATTCCACTTTTTACGATTGTAATTTAATCCAGAGCCAATATCTTCAAATATTTCATCAACAATAATTCCTTTTGCGTTAGTATATTGTGTTAAAAATTCCACTTGATTTTTTAAATCATCTTTCTGGTTATTTGCTAAAACTCTTGCGTAAATTATTGTTTTCCTATGTTTAGAATTACTTTCACCTATATAATCTACGTACTGCTTATGAGTATAATAGCGTCAATTGGTTGGACTTCGAAACGCCTTAAGTATCCCTTTTCTGTCCCACCTGTGCAATGTTTTGACCGATACACCGATCATTTCAGCAAATTCATGTAGTTTATATGCATTCATATGCTATCACCTCTTACAGGTATATTTCATCACATACAAACACATTTGTCAATATATTTTTTAACTATTTTCGCCCTTCTGGAAAGGCAAAAATTCACACCTTTTTTATACATTTATATTATACAATCAAAAAATTAACGCTAAAAGAATTTTATTTATCTTTTAACAAAGAAACCTCAAAACATCTTCATTGTTGGTTTTACCATCAAAAAACCATGGACCTAAAAACATATATGATATAATTACATTATGTGATTGGCAACTGGGTGGGGAGTATTTGCCGCAGTGTGCAAACAATGTTTTTAAATGATTTTGACCTTGATTTGGGGTTTTTAAGGGGAACCCCCTTAACGTTCGGCGAAGGGGCGCTAACAAAGACTAAACGCAGCTTACATAAAAAAACTAAAAACATTACCATAACAAGGAGTCCTCGAATGAAAATAGCGATGATATTTGGAACACGGCCAGAAGCAATAAAAATGGCACCATTATACAAAAAGCTGAAAGAAGAAAATATGGAGGTAAAAGTAATAGCAACCGCTCAGCACAGAGAAATGCTCGATCAAGTGTTGAATCTTTTCGAAATAAAACCAGACTACGACTTAAATATAATGACAAAAAATCAAACTCTACCACAACTAACTTCAAAACTAGTTACAGAGATAGATAAAATACTAAAAATTGAACCATTCGATTACATACTAGTACAAGGGGATACAACCTCCACTTTTGTTGGAAGTCTCGCTGCTTTTTACAACAAAATATTTGTTGGGCACGTGGAAGCGGGTTTAAGAACGAACGACATATACAACCCCTTCCCAGAAGAAATGAACAGAAGACTAACAGGTACAATTGCAAAGCATCACTTTGCTTCTACCCAAAAGGCAAAAGATAACCTACTAAAAGAAGGTGTAGAAGAAAAAAACATAATAGTAACAGGGAACACGGTTATAGATGCATTACTATGGGTAAAAGAAAATAAAAACAAAGATATAGAAAAGATAAAAGAAAAGTACAACATAAAGAACAAAAAGTTTATCTTAGTAACCATGCATAGAAGGGAGAACTGGGGAAAACCGATAGAAAACGTGATGAAAGCGATAAAAAGGTATCTACACGAAAACGAAGAAATGCATATAGTATTTCCAGTTCACTTAAATCCGATAGTGAGAGAAAGTGTGTATAAAATACTTGGGAATGAGGAAAAAGCGATATTGATAGATCCTGTTGAATACTTAGAATTCATCGCGTTAATGGACGAAAGTCATTACATAATGACAGATTCAGGAGGGATACAAGAAGAAGCACCCACATTGGGCAAACCAACGTTGGTATTAAGAGAAACAACGGAAAGGCCTGAAGCAATAGAAGCGGGAACAGCAAAATTAATAGGAACACAAGAAGAACAAGTGTATCAAGCCATGAAAGAACTAGAAACAGAAAAATATGCTCAAATGAGCAAAGCGAGCAACCCTTTTGGGGATGGCAAGGCATCTCAAAGAATCGTTGAATTTTTGAAAAAAAGATATTACTCTTGATAAGGGCTATTTTCACTTGCCACCATTCTATTCCCTGACAACTCAGATCTATAATACAGTTCGTCGTAGAGTTGTAAAAAATCTTTAATAGAAGTCTCTTCGCCCAAATCAATACATTTATTACCCTCATCTAGTTTAACTTTTAGATTGAAATCATCTATTATCTCCTTAACCTTAGAAAACTCAAATTTCTTATAATTACCTTTTTTGATAACCTTATAAAACCTCTTCAAATACAAAGGTTTATTTTTGATTTTCTCACTAAAATAATCGATACTTTTTAATTTAATATCCTTACCAAATAGATTTCCCTTTTTCTTTATTTCCTCGATAACTTCATCTTTAGCCTCTTCATATTTCTTGTAAAACCCGAAATCTCTTTCAAAATAAGTCAGATTTCTAATTAAGACGGTATCTCCAACAACCATGTAATCAAAACTATTTTTTGGAATTAAGTAAAACTGTTCCTTTAAAGGTTGAATTTTACGTGCAGTAAGGGCTAAAATCCTTTTATCTTTAAAGATTTTGGAAGCTGTTAAATATTGAATACCCAACAAAAAATCATTCAACTCATTACTGTACAATTTTACTATCAGTTTGAACTTCTTAATTGTTTCCAAGTCTTTATTAGAATAATTTTTTATATACTTACCTTCACGAATAATCTCAACAATATCCCCAATATCGCTTACATTCTCTTTGACATCTTTTAGATACAAAAAGCTCCTATCATCAATGACTGTCTCGTATTCATCTACCTTGTTTGATTCTTTGACGCGTAAATCATTTAAAAACTCGTCAGTAGAAGTGAGAAAAATTCCCTTGAAAAAAGAGGGATCTTCATTTTTCAACCAAAATATCTGGTTGTTCTCATTTTGGATAAAAACATCCATTGTGAAATCTGTTGAAGTAGCGATTAGCTCCCTAAGAGATTCTAAATTTTCTTTTAAAAAGATATTCTTTAAAATCTCATCCCAATTAACTTTATTCATTTCTTGTCAGCCATCCCCAAATAAAAATCTTTGGAAAACTCTTTAACTTTCATTCCTTCGGTTATTGATTTTGAAATCAACCAAGCGGACCGGATACTCTTTTCACGTCCGTCCATAAGACAAACTCTGTAAATATTATAGCCAAACAAAGAAAGGACAGGGTTTATAGCTATCAAATCCGTTTTTACATAAATATTGCCTACAATAAAAACGATTATAGCAAAAGAAATCAATTCTTTTATGCCACCCATATTGATAAAAGGCAAGATATAAACAAAAATATAATCCAGCAGCCTCACATTCTGCGATTCTACTTTCTCAAATTTAATGAACTTTTCCTCGGCATTCGTCTTAGCAGAAATAAAAAGAACCAAAGAAACAACAAAAACAAAAATCGAAAAAAAACTAAAAAATAAGAACAAAACGTTCCCAAAATTATTAATGGCAAAGATAACAAAAAGAGGCAGATACGAAAGCAAAAACAAAAAAGATTTAAACAATGTATTGATCATACAAAAACCTCCCCAATGAGGAAATCTATTAATCTTAATAAATCACATATTCATAATTATAACATTAAACCCAACTTTTAATTCTATATCACCCTTCACCTCCATGTAGAAAGCGGTTGTTTCTTATGATATAATAAATCGGGGATAATAACAACAAAAGTCTTTATAATTTCAAGGTGAAATTTTATGAAAATTCTGATCATTGGTTACATGCATCCAAAATTTGACAAAAGAGTATACAGAACGGTTAAATCCCTTTCTAAAGTTCATGAAGTTATTTATCAATATTGGACTAATAAAGACGACAAAGAATATACAGATGGAAATATTAAATACCTACCCATAAAAGAAATCAATGAAACAATAGGCAATCCATTAAAAAAGCTTATTAATAGAAGGCCTCTCGATAAAAAAATATGCGATTTGGTAGCCGAAGAAAATTACGACATCTTATACATGCATCATTTTTTAGCAAGCAAACCTTTGGATCCTTTTAAAATAGCAAAAAAAAGAAATAAAAAAATCGTTTACGATATTCACGAATACCATCCAGAAAACTTTTTAGCAGAGTTAGAAGGGATGATTGGAAATTTAAAAGTAAAAACCGTCTGGAGGTTCTTTAAAAAGCAATTAGATCTCTCAGATCTGGCAATATTCGTCTCAGAAGAAACAAGAAATGATGTTGTTAACAAAACGAACATAGATAAAGAAAAAACCTATATTATACCCAATTACGCAAATTTTATTATAAAACCTGATATTCAAAAAAAGAGAAAAGAAATTGTCTTAGTTGGTAAAGTAACAAGAAAGATAGAAGATGAGAAAAAAATATTAAAATCTTTAATCGAAAAGGGTTTTAGCTTCAAGATTATAGGAATGGATTCGAAAGAGTTTATGGACATAACCCATGAATCTACAGAATTTTTACCTTACGATGAAATGATGAATGAACTATCCAATTCCCTGTTTTCTCTAATTTCTTACAACACCGTCAAAAACAGAGATTATAAAAACGACATTTACGCCTTACCTCACAAGTTTTACGATTCCTTAGCTGCAGGCACCCCCGTTATTGTAAAAGAATCTTTTGTTTCAATGGCTAAACAGGTAGAAAATTTAGGCTTAGGAGTGGTTATAGATCCATCTAAAGTGGAAGAAAGTGTTGAAAAAATCACTAACGCATACAAAAATTACGAAAAAATTATAAAAAACGTTGAAAAACACCAAAAAGAATTTATATGGAATGAAGAAAAAGAAAGGAATTTTCTTAACTTGATATCTCACATAACAACGTAATCCATACTTTAGTGATATCTGATTTCAGAAAGAGTAGTGAAAAAAGCTATTAAAAAAATAGATAACAATATCATAACGATTTACACTATAAACAACATTATAGCAACAAAAAAGTTCAATAGTTGATAAAAGAGGAGGAAAGATGTAAATGACAGCTATCAAGGTAGGGATCATTGGAGCAGGAAGCGCAGCATTTTCTTTAAGATTGGTTAGCGATCTTTGTAAAACAAAGGGATTATCAGGGAGTCTAGTATCCTTAATGGATATAGATAAAGACAGATTGAACGCAGTACACATGCTTGCTATGAAATTTGCAGAAGAGTTCGGAGCGGATTTGAGGTTTGAAACTACAACAAACGTTGAAGACGCAATAAAAGACTCAAGTTTTGTTGTAAATACTGCCCTTGTTGGAGGGCACAGTTACTTTGAACAAGTAAGAAAAATTTCAGAAAAATACGGATATTACAGAGGAATAGACTCACAAGAATTCAACATGGTTTCAGATTATTACACAATAAGCAATTTCAACCAATTAAAGTTTATGCACGATGTTGCAAAAGCTATTGAAAGAATATCCCCTAAGGCATGGCTTTTGCAGGCGGCAAATCCTGTCTTTGAATTGACAAATTTAATAACAAGAACGGTTCCAATAAACATGGTTGGAATATGCCACGGCCATCATGGAGTAGACCACATAATTGAAAAATTAGGCTTAGATGCAGAAAAAGTTGAATGGCAAGTAGCAGGTGTAAACCATGGAATTTGGTTGACAAAATTCATGTATGAAGGAAAAGATGCCTATCCACTCATTGATGAATTATTAGAAAAAGAGGTTGAAAACTTCAAACCCACCAATCCATTCGACGATCAACTCTCTCCAGTTGCAAAAGATATGTATGAATTCTATGGAAAAATGCCCATTGGAGACACAGTCAGGAACGGAAGTTGGAAATATCATTACAACCTCGAAACGAAGAAAAAGTGGTTTGGAGAACCATGGGGAGGCGTTGATTCAGAGTTAGGATGGAAATGGTATCAAGACAGACAAGCAGAGATTGCAATAGCAATGCAAAAAGTTGCCAAATATTTCCAAGAGAATAAGAACGCCAAATTACTTTCAAAAGATTCACTCAATGAAATTATCTCTCAAACCAAAAACGATGTAAAAGAAGAACTCACAAAAGAAATATACAACTTGTTAGATCCTCAAAGGAAAAGCGGCGAACAACATATATTGTTGGCAAATGCCTTATTAAACAACGAAAAAGTAGATCTCGTTCTCAATTTACCAAATAACGGTACTATACCTGGAATCCCAGACGATGTAGCCGTGGAGATTCCTGTGTATGCAGACAAAGATGGAATCCATCGTTACAAAATAGATCCACCACTTCCAGAGAGAATTAAAAAGATGTACTTATACCCAAGAATTATGAGAATGGAATGGGCATTAGAAGCATTCCTAACTGGAGATAAAAAAGTACTCGAAGAATTTTTGATCAGAGATCCACGTACCAAATCTTACGACCAGGTAGTAAAAGTTTTAGAGGAAATCCTTGCTTTGCCAGGTAATGAAGAAATGAGGAAGCACTACAGCAAATAATAGTTTAATTAAGGGGGCTAATGCCCCCTTAATTTAATAAACAAATCTATCTAAATTTTGTATAAATCTTCGTTATAAGTGTATTTTTACGGTCGATTATGATGAATTATTTTGAAATAACTCTTAGATTCTGTGATTATGTTAGTTTTATATACCACTATATTACTTATATATTGTGTTAAAATTGTATTATAACGTTAAGTTTAGAATTATTAATTCAAAAAGCAATAATACAGGAGGTTACAATATGCTAGAAGAGCAATTAAAAAAAGAAGTTGCAGAATTTGCAAAATTAGTCTGGGACAGAAAGCTAACGGATGGTACGGGTGGAAACATGAGTATAAAATATGGAGAAAAAATATATATCACTCCCACATCGACCATAAAACACTTTCTAACTGAGAAAGATATCATCACCATAGATAAAAACGGGAATAAAATCGACGGACTCAAGAAACCTTCTTCAGAAAAAAAAATGCATATAAAAATATACGAAAAAGCAAATGATGTAAACGCAGTTATTCATGCTCACCCAATGTATGCTACCTCTTTTGCAATTACCTTTGAGAAATTACCTATAAACGCTCTTCCAGAATCTTCTTTAGTATTGGATCCAATAACCTATATACCATATCAAATGCCTGGAACTCAAGAATTTGCAGATGCCTTCAATGAAGGTTTAGAAAAGGGATCTCGGGTATTCGTTCTTCAAAACCATGGTGTCACGGTTGCAGGAAAAGACATGAATGAAGCATATGTAAAGTTGGAAACTTTAGAATTTCTCGCTCAAGTTTCATTTGTTTCTAAACTCTATTCAAATGTGAACGAAATACCAGAAGAAAAAATAGCTGCATTCAAAGAATTTTTCAGAAGAAACAAGGCGGACCAATGATAGAGTTAACTGAGATAAAAGTGAAAAAATAATTTTGATAATTTTGAAGGTGTGAAAAATAAAAGTTAAAATTCCATACGGTAAAGAAGAAAAGATTTTAGATTTAGATAAAAACTTAAATGTTTCTTTATTAAAAAAGCGTGAATTTAGAGGCTTGGGGGAACTCTTTGACATTGAGATGATGAAATCGTTAGGTCTTCCCTTTGGTACCCGTTCTCTTTCAACCTTAGCAAAAAGAAAAAAGGATTGTTGCATAGTTATTTCTGACACCACAAGGCCCGTACCAAATTCTCTAATTTTGCCCTACATAATCTATGATGTGAGGTTTGCTGGCATTAAAAAGGAGAATATAACAATTTTGATCGCAAATGGTTCACATGAACCGGTTCCAGAAAGTATGTTTGAAAAATTAGTTGGTAAAGAAGTTTTAGAAGAAAATATAAAAATAATTAATCACGATGCATACGATGATACTCAATTGAAGAAGATTGGAGAAACCTCTTCTGGTTGCCCTGTTATTGTGAATAAAAAATATTTAGAAGCGGATTTAAAAATCTGTACAGGTTTAATAGAACCCCATTTTATGGCAGGATATTCAGGAGGGAGAAAATCAATCTGCCCGGGAATAGTTGGCATCGAAACCTTGAAAGTATTTCATGGCGTTAAGGCGATGGGAGATCCAAATTCAAAAAGTTGTCAGTTAGAAAATAATCCTGTCGATGAGATCGCTAGAGAAGTAGCTTCAATGGCTGGGTGTGATTTCATAGTAAACGTTTCTTTAAACGAGAAAAAAGAAGTTGACGGGATTTATGCAGGTGATATCTTTGAAGCTCACGAAGTAGGTTGTAGAATGGTAGCATATACTTCGATAGTGAAAATTAAAGAACCCGTTGATATAGTTATAACCTCAAATGGTGGATATCCTTTAGACCAAAACTTTTATCAAACGGTTAAAGGTTTAGTAGAAGCTTCAGAGATTTTAAAACCTGATGGAGTAATAATAATGGCTTCAAAATGCGAAAAAGGTATCGGGAAAAAAGAGTTTAAAGAATTGCTTTTAGAAGTAAAAGAAAAAGGAATAAAAGAATTTTTAAAAAGCCATGATTCACCAGAAACTTTCAAAAGTGATCAATGGGAGGTACAAAAGTTAACTCAAGTATTAGAGAAAACGAAAAACATTTTCATGTTGTCGTCGCTGGATGATGAAGAGTACAAATATACTTTTTCAACTAAAATCAATACTTTAGAGGAAGGATTAAAAAAGGCTTTAAAATTAAAAGGGCGCGGCGCCAAGATAGCAGTTATACCTGAAGGGCCCTATGTTGTTGGAAAGATAAAAAATTAAAAAGGAGCCAAGTTTAATGGAAATATGCGTATTAGTCAAACAAGTACCTTCCACTGACAAGGTACAGATAGATGAGGAAACTGGAACAATGATAAGAAGTGAATTAGAATCCGAACTCAACCCATTGGATATGTACGCAGTCGAAGAAGCGGTGAGAATTAAAGAAAGCACACCACAAACTAAGATAACGGTTGTAACGATGGGACCTCCTTCAGCAGAATATGCACTAAAAGAAGCAATATCCATGGGATGTGATGAAGGGGTATTGTTAACCGATAGAAAGTTTGCCGGTGCAGATACCTTAGCAACCGCTTATACATTGAGTCAATATTTAAAAGACAAACATTACGACATTATATTTGCCGGTGAAAGGGCAACAGATGGAGAAACAGGTCAAGTGGGACCATCCGTTGGAACTCAGTTAGATATTCCTATACTAACCTACGTCAACAAGATAATTAACATAGCAAACGACACGATAACAGTTCAAAGGGCTGTAGAAGGTGGAAACGAAATTATTCAAACTGGGTTACCGGCTTTAATAACGGTTGTAAAGGAGATAAACGAACCCAGGCTACCGAATTTAGAAAACAAACTAAAAGCTAAGAAAAGTAGTATAAAAATAGTAAGTAACCAAGAGTTAAAAATAGAGGAAGGAAAGATAGGACTTAAAGGATCTCCAACAAGGGTTGTAAAGGTATTCTATCCAAAGATATCAAGAAATGGTGAAAAGGTAATAGTAAAAACTCCACAAGAAGCCTTAGAAAAAATAACAAACTTTCTAAAAGAAAAAGGCGTGATATCATGAACCAAGAATTCAAAGGTGTATGGACAGTAGCGGAAATAAATGATGGAAAAATAGAAACAGTATCGTACGAATTGCTATCATGGGGAAGGGACTTAGCCACAAAATTGAATGTTGAACTATCAAGTGTAGTAATATCAAACAAAGTGGAGAATTTAGATAGCCTTATTCAATATGGGGCTGACAACGTATACTATGTTGAAGATAAGAAACTAGAACATTTCTATCCTGATGTACACACAAACATACTCAAAAAAATGGTAGAAGATTTCAAACCTGAAATAATACTTGCATCTGCAACTACAAGGGGAAGAACTCTCATGCCCGCTCTTGCTGCAAAATTAAACACTGGCTTAACAGCTGATTGTACGGACTTTGAAATAGAAGAAAAAACAAGATCTCTGATACAAATAAGGCCTGCTATAGGTGGAAACGTGATGGCAAAGATAAAAACAATAACAAAACCACAGATGGCTACGGTAAGACCTAAATCGAAACTACCTTTAGCTAAAGACGAAAACAGGAAAGGAAAAATAACAAAAATAGAGTACGATGAAGAACTCTTTCGATCAAAATATACGTGGATAGAATTTAAAAAAGACGAATCCAGTGTACAACCACTTCAACAAGCTGATGTAATCGTAGCTGGGGGTAAAGGTTTAAAAAAACCCGAGAACTTCAAATACTTACAAAATCTATCAAAAAAATTAAAGGGCGCAGTTGGGGCAACAAGGGCGGTAGTAGATATGGGATGGATAGACTACTCTCACCAAGTGGGACTTTCCGGAAAAACCGTTAGCCCAAAACTGTACATAGCGATTGGAATATCTGGTGCGGTGCAACACTTAGCTGGAATATCGTCATCTAAGTATATTATAGCGATTAACAAGGATCCAGAGGCACCGATTTTCAAGATATCTGATCTTGGAATAGTATGTGATGCTTTGGATATACTGCCGTTGTTAGAAAAAGAAATAAAATCAGGTGATCAAAATGAGTGAATACAGAAAGGTAACTACCAATACCGTTGAAAAGTTGAGAAAAATATTAAAAAACGATGCACTGTTGATATACGAGGATACAGAAAGTCTAAAAAGTTACTCAAACGATGAATCAGGTGGAGAGTATTACGCACACATGCCAGATGTTGTAGTGAAACCAGAAACCAAAGAGCAAATTTCCCAAATAATAAAATTGGCAAACGACGAAATGATTCCCATAACACCACGAGGAGCTGGCAGTGGATTGGCTGGTGCGGATATACCAATATATGGTGGGATAGTAATATCACTTGAGAGAATGAACAGAATAATAGAAATAGATTCAGAAAACTTAGTCGCTGTGGTTGAACCAGGGGTAGTCACTAACGATCTATGTAGAATTGTATCAGATAAGGGATTATACTACGCGGGATATCCCATGAGTGTAGAAACGAGTTTCATTGGAGGCAACGTTGCTACCAATGCAGGTGGAAGTAAGGTAATAAAATATGGAAACACAGCTCACCATATATTGGGATTAGAGGTAGTAATGCCTGACGGTGAGATAGTAGAATATGGGGGAAAAAGAAGAAAAGATTCTAGTGGTTACAACCTATTACAACTTTTCATTGGCTCAGAAGGAACGCTTGGAATATTCACAAAGATATACGTGAATCTCATACCTCAACCAGGAAAAGTCGTTGACCTGCTGGTTCCCTTTGAAAGTGTTGAAAAAGCTATAAGCAATGTTGCACCCTTAATGGTCGAAACAAAGAGTTTGCCCTCAGGAATAGAATTCATAGACAAGAAATCCATTTACTATGCTTCAAAATACACTGGAATGAAATTACCCTACCAAGACGAGGTAGAATCGTATCTCATAGTTCAATACGAAGCAACGAGCTTGCAAGAAATTGAAGAATTGTACGAAAAAGGTGGAAAAGCCTTACAAAAAAATGGAGCAAAAGACGTATTCATAGCAGATAACAGAAGTAATTCTGAAAAGATATGGCGTATGAGAAGGAACTGGCTGGAAAGCTTAAAAGCCGTAGATCCGTATGTACCCACAGGAGATGTCGTAGTACCAACATCTAAGATACCTGAAATGATGACATACATCAACGAAGTAGCCAACGAGTTTAAAATAGATATTCCTGTGGCAGGACATGCAGCTGATGGTAACCTCCATCCTGCACCATTAAAACCAAAAAATCTTCCACCAAATGAATGGAAAACCTTATCGGAAGAGATACTTGGAAAAATAGCGATGAAAGCTGCCCAAATGGGTGGAGCCATAAGCGGGGAACATGGAGTAGGGTTCATAAAAAAGGAGTTACTAAAAAAGACAAAACCAAAACAGTACAAATGGATGCAAGAGGTAAAAGAAACGCTTGACCCTAATAACATTATGAACCCAGGGAAGTTATTCTAAAAAAATTTTCAAAGAAAAGGTGATAATTTTGAAATATCTACACTTAGCTATCGACCTCGGAGCGTCAGGTGGAAAAGTAATGGCAGGTAACATACAGAATGACAAACTTATCTTGAGTGAAGTAAACCGTTTTTCAAACTCCCCGGTTGAAATAAATGGAATATCTTATTGGAATATCTTGAATCTGTATGATCATATAATTGAGAGCATTCACATAGCTCAAAAAAATGATCAAAAGATACTGTCTTTAGGTATAGATAGTTGGGGAGTGGACTTCGGACTTTTAAACAAAAACGGTTATTTAATAAACAATCCAATTCATTACAGAAATATGTTTAAAACGAATATAATGCAAGAGACAATAGAAAAGGTTGGCAAGAAATGGATATATGAACACTCCCCAACACAGTTTCAACCGTTCAATACATTGTACCAAATATTAGCCTACCAAAAATATGCTCCAGATTTTGTCAAAATCTCAAAAGACCTATTGATGATCCCTTCGTTGCTAAATTATTTTTTAACAGGTGAAAAAGCTATTGATTTTACAATGGCTACAACTACTCAAATTTATAATCATAGAAAAAGAAAATGGGACGAAGAAATAATGAAAAAGTTTGACATTCCTGATATATTACCTGAAATAGTCCCTGCTGGTACAAAAATTGGTAAAATAAAAAAAGATGTGTTAAATAATAATTCAAACATAGATGTTATTCTGCCAGCAAGTCATGATACAGGATCCGCATATGCCGCAATTGCTTCAGATCCCCAAGATACCTTGTATATTAGTTTAGGAACATGGTGCTTGACTGGCGCTATTATCAAGGAGGTCCCCTACAACGAAGAACTCATGGAAAACAATTTAGCCGCAGAGGGTTGTTTGGATGGATCCTTTAGAATATTGGCAAACGTAACAGGGATGTGGTTAATTCAGGGGATTATAAAAAGTCTTAACTTGCCGGATAACAGCGATACTTATCAAAAAATTACAGATATGGCACAGAATGCAAAACCATTTTCTTCTTATATCAATGTAGACGATCCTTCTTTACAAAACCCTCAAGACATGATTCAAGCAATAATTCAGCAGTCTATAAAAGATAACGATACTGTTTTAAATGAAACATCTCAAGTCATAAGAACGGCATTGGAAGGAATTGCCTTCAAAGTAAATGAAGTTAAAGAAAAACTATCAAAGATTTTGAATATTGATTTTAAAAGGGTTCATGCGGTAGGTGGAGGTACCAGGAATAAATTACTCTGTCAATTAATCGCAGATGCAACAGGACTAACTGTTCTAACTGGACCCATTGAAGGAACGGCAGTAGGGAATTTAGTTTCCCAGCTATATGCCTTACAATTTGTAAAAAACTTTGAAGAGGCACGGAACTTAATAAAAAGATCTTTCGACTTTCAAATTTTTGAACCTAAAGAACATGATATCTGGAAAGAGGCTTTTGCTTCTTTTCAAAAGCAGAAATGATATAATTAATACAACCAAAAGACTGCCTCTTATACTCTCTTGGTTTATTATGAGAATAGATTTCAAGTTTTTTCAAGAAAGTAATAAAATGATGAATATTAAAAACCAAATTGCTCTTAAAATAAAGTTAATATTTCTTTATTTCAAATTCATTTAATTTTTATAAAATCAAGTGTAACAAAATTTTTTACAAATGGGGGGTAAATATGAAAAAGACTGGTTGGTTAATAACGTTGATTATTCTTTTAATAGGTTTGGTTTTTTCACAAGAAGTAAAAAACGGTCAGTATGGAGGACTTGGTGGTGGAGATATTGGTGCTCAGTGGCTTGATGTTAAAGAATTAAATACACAGTTAACAGCCGCTGGACTCCCTGAATTAAAAGATGTGGCATTGGCTAACGGGGGTGGCGGTTATGGAGTAATGGGAAGATTTCTAATAGGGGGAGAAGGATACGGTATATCTACTAATGAGAAAGAGAGTGGGAAAACGGTACAACTCGATATTGGTTATGGAACATTCAATATTGGTTATTTGATTTTTTCTAAGCAGGCTTTTAGAATATACGCTCTTGGGGGTATTGGTGGTGGTGGAATAGAGTTGAAAATTTCCCAAGACCCTGCTTCTTCAGATTTCGATAGCAATTTGTCCACTTTCAACCAAAACACTTTTTATACCGAATTTCCTATCTTTAAAGTAGGAATAAATGCTGATTACATATTATCATTTAGTGATGATGAGGCAGCAGGAGGTTTAGCTATTGGTTTAGCAGTGGGGTACACATATGCGCCTGTTGGATTGATAAGTGATTGGCAATTATCTGAAAGAACCATTGGAAGTGTTCCAAATTTTGGACCCACAGGTCCATATATCACTTTTAGAATAGGTGGTGGAGGACTAGCTTTTTAATAAAGGAGAGGGTTTAAAATGAGATATCTAAATTTTGAAATAGGCGATAAAATCCCAGAGTTTTCACTTAAAGATGCTGATGGTGATCAGATTAATATCAAGGATTTTATGGGAAAATGGCTTGTGCTTTATTTCTATCCACGGGATAACACACCTGGTTGTACTAAAGAAGCCGTTGATTTTTCAAATTACTTAGAAGAGTTCAAAAAGTATAATTGTCAAATAGTGGGAGTAAGTCCCGATACTGCAGAAAAACATGCAAACTTTAAAGAAAAAAATGATTTAAAAGTGATTTTGCTAAGTGACCCCGAACATTCCATTCTTGAAAAATTTGGCGTTTGGCAACTAAAAAAGAATTATGGTAAAGAAAATTGGGGAGTTGTCAGATCAACAATCCTGATAGATCCAAATGGAATAATTAAAAAAGTGTGGGAAAATGTAAGGGTAAAAGATCATGTTTTAGAAGTATTGGAAAGCTTGAAAGAACTATCAAACAACAGGGAGTAAACTCCCTGTTGTTTATAATAGCCTATTTTATTGAATCATTCTACTGCCTACTACCTAGTTGACCATTGAACATGAACAAAGCGGTTTTACTTTCACCGATCATTTGCAAAGTATCTACAATCTTTTTTGTATTAGCTTCCTCTTCAACTTGTTCGTTTACAAACCATTGAAGAAAGTTTTGAGTTGCATGGTCGTTTAATTCTTTGGCTAAATCAACCAACTTGTCGATAGATTGTGTAACTGAAAGCTCATGGTCATACGCATCTTTGAAGGCTTCTAAGGGACTGCCCCATTCTTTCTTTGGTTTGTCAATATTATCTAATTCTACTATACCGCCTTTATCGTAAATATAATCATACAACTTCTGGGCGTGAGTAAGCTCTTCTTTTGCCTGGACTTTCATCCAATTAGCAAATCCTTCTAAATTCAGTGAATCAAAATATGCTGCCATTGAATAATAGAGGTACGCGGAAAAAATTTCTTTGTTTATTTGTTCATTAAGGGCATTTAACATCTTATCTTCTAATTTCATATGTTTATTCCTCCTCGTGATTTCTTAGTATATTTTTGAAATTTCATTGTTCCTAAAGCCGCTATCTTTAAGTAAATTATAACTTATAATTCTTTCATTTATTAAAACATTAGATTAATTAATACTTTAATTAAATAGAGGGATTCACTTTTTATATTAGTTTAGTTTACTAATTTTTTCTGATATGGTATAATTTTAAAGAAAACGCTTCCATAAAGGAGGAATCCAAATGAAAAAATTGGGCTTGTCTAAAGTTCATTTGTTTAATAAATTTGGTAACAAAATAGGAATTTAGTTGATTCTTTTCGCTCTGATACCAAGTGCTTTTTTTGTAATATACATTACAAATGCCATTCAAAAAAGTTCTGAACAAAACGAGGCGCAAGTATCAACTTTGATTGAATCCTTGAATCAAGATTATTCGAATCAAATTAATGAATATAACTATTTAATTCAAGAGCAACTAAACCAATACAATGACTATTTAACTGATCAAATAAAAAACATAGAAGCACAATTTTCTGAACAACTAGAAAAAAATTATACAGATTCTTTTGATAATTCTCTAGAAACCTTAAGTCAAGTTTTCACCAATTTCGTAGATACCCAAAAAAATTCACTTGAGAAATTAGGAAAAATGATTGCAGCTATTCCAGGCATTCAAGAGAAAACTGCTTCGAAATCTATTTCTTTGGTAGAAAGGTACAGTTTGTTAGAACCTTACGTAACATCCCAACAATACAACGGGATGCAACTTTGGATCATGAACACCCCTGATACTCGTGGAAGTGGTTTGGAAATAACATCAAGAAATACTTCGTATAAAGTACAAAAAAAGGCCGAAACGTATTTACCAGGATATGAATATACAAAAGAATTGAATATTGAAGATTTTTTAAATAAACAATTTAAAACAATTCTAGACATTGGATATATGACGCCAGTCATAGAAAGTAAGTCATTCAATTCTACACCTTACTTTATCGGAATTTTTCCCGTAGTTGATCCCATTGCAACAAATACGGTAAATGGGTTTCTAGTGATCTTAGAAGAGTTTGATCATCAAAAATTATTGGAAATATCCAAGCTTCTAGATGCATACATAACTTTATTCGATAAAGATTATAAAGTTATTTATTCAAATCTACCAGAAGAAGAAGTTTCTTTAAACGAAAGTAAATTAAATGAGCAATTTATCACCGAAGAAATAATCAAAAAACAGTTGAGAAGCTTTTATTTTCAAATAGACGAATTTGATGGCATACACCTTCAAATTGCCAAAGAATTCCAAACATTAGAGACTTCAGTCCATATCCCTTTACAAACATCTTTTGAATTACCTTCATTAACCCCGAAAAAAGTAGACTTTGAATTAGAATTAGGTTTGAACAAAATTATCAGAAACGTTATGCTTTTATTGTTAATTCTAATCGTTATTATTATCGTTGTTACTTTTTTATTTACAAAACAATTTGGAAATAGAATTGAACAATTAACAAATGCGGTTAAAAAACTTTCAGAAGGAGACCTAACGGTAAACTTTGAAAGTAAAAGCAAAGACGAGATAGGTCAGATGGCTAATGCTCTATCGGAAATGAGTAAAGAATTAAGAAGATCCATGGGGTCAATAAGGCAGGCATCGGACAAAGTAGAAAACGCATCAGAAAGTCTAACGCGCTCATCACAAGAAAGCAGGAAGAACTCAGAAGAACTCAAAAACCAGATGGACAAGATACAAACAAGTACAGAAGAAACGGCAGGAAACGTAGAAGAAGTAACCTCAGGGGTAGACGAAGTAGCAAGGGCAGCACAAGGAGTATCCCAAGACGCACAAAGACTAAGTGAAGAAGCAGATGAAACAAGTAAAGCGGCAGAAGAAGGAAGCAAAACGATAGAAAGTATAAGTCAAGCGGTGAAAGAAGCGGTAGAAAGGACAAAAGAAAGTCAAAAAGAAGTAGAAACACTCGCAAGCAACGCCAAAAACGTACAAAGTATAGTAGAAACGATAAACTCGATAACGGAACAAACGAACCTGTTGGCACTAAACGCAGCGATAGAAGCAGCAAGGGCAGGGGAAGCGGGAAGAGGATTTGCAGTTGTAGCGGATGAGATAAGGAAGTTAGCCGAAGAATCAAGGAATGCAACGGATGAAATATCAGAAATACTAACCAACATAACGCAAGGAACGAACAAAGTAAACGAATCGACGAACAAGGTAGTAGGAACGATAGGAGAAATAAACGAAAAGATGGAGAATGTACAGAAAAGTTTCAACCGGATAAAAGAAAGGATAGAAAGGATGGACCAAGGGATAGAAAACATGACGGCAAGTGCAGAGGAACAAAGTGCGAGTGCACAAGAGATGAGCACAGCGATGGACAGGGTAGCGAAAGCGGTAACAGAAATAAGTAAACAACTAGAAAGGTCAAGAAGTGTAATAGACGAACAAGTAAAACAAGGGATAGGAATAAACGAAGAAGCGAAAGAGTTGAGTGAGTTAGCCACAGAGTTAAAAGGATTAGTTGGAAGTTTTAAGATATAAAAAGATCTATTTTGATAAAAGGCAGACTTAATTAGTCTGCCTTTTATAATTGACAAATTAATTTCACTTAAAAACAAGCGCTATTTTTATGATATAATTTTATTGAAGATAAAAATACAAGGGGGTGTGTAAAATGAAGAAGAAATTTTTTATTTTCATTATCACATCTTTATTTATCAACTTGTTTGCTGTTCAAATAAATATCGCCGTTGAATCAATAGAAGATCAAATTCAATTACTAACCTCCCAAATAGAGAATTTTGAAAAACAAAATCCAGACATTGATGTTGAAATTTATTCGATTCCAAGTTACCCAGGTTCAACTTACAAATTTTACGGGACATTTGTAGTTACCAATGCGAAAGAACCTACGATCTTATCTCTTGATATGGAGTGGATAAATGAATTTTCACCTTTCCTGGTAAACTTAAATCAAGATTCTGAATATTTTGATGTAAACAATCTTGATCCACAAATCTTAGAAATGGTAACAATTAACGGTGAATTAAAAGCAATTCCTTATTATGTTGAAACAGGTGTTTTATATTATCGAAAGGATTTATTGGAAAAATATGGATATGACGTGCCGACAACTTGGAATGAATTGATTACAATTGCAAAGGATATTTCTCAAAAAGAAGGAATAGAAGGATTTGTCTGGCCTGGTGCTAGATACGAAGAATTAACGACTTTTTTTCTCGAAATTTTGTATTCTCATGGAGGCAAGATATTTGAAGGAGATCACTTAGTTCTAGAACAAGCAGAAAATAAAGAAAAGGCTTTACTTAGCCTAAACCTGTTAAATAACATTATATCTGAAGAAATTAGTCCAAAAGGTGTAACAACTTACAGAGAAGAAGAATGCAGAAACATATTTCAAAGTGGTGATGCCGTTTTCATGAGGAATTTGACCTATGCTTGGCATTTATTAAACAGCGAAGATTCAGCTGTTAATGGAAAGGTGGGGATCGCTCCTATTCCAAAAACTGAATTTACAAATCAACATGTATCTGTTCTTGAAGGAAAAGCATTGGCTATCAACCCAAACTCCTCTGATGAAGAAAGAGAAGCTGCAAAGAAATTTATAAAATACTTGACTTCCAATGAAAGTCAAACACAAAGATTAATACAATTAAACTTTTTACCAACTAATTTAGAAGTATTTAACGAACCAACTATCTCTGAAGTTGATCCCAATTTATTGAATTTTAGATCATCTTTAGAAAATTTAGTTTTAAAACCAAAATCTCCTATATACACAGAAATTTCTTTTGCTATACAAAATAATGTGTATGATGCCTTAACTGGAAGAATTTCAGTTGAAAGAGCTTTAAACAACATGATATCAGAAATAGAGTTTTTATTACGTTAAAGGATTCACTTAAAAAATTAATATCGGAGGTGTAATTTAGTGAACAGTGTAGATCGACAACAAGTTATAAAAGACTTAGTAGTTAAGACAGATTCAAAAATAGTATTACTCGTCATGGATGGATTGGGAGACCTGCCAAAAGATGGTAAAACTCCTCTTCAAGCGGCATACAAACCCCACATGGATGCTTTAGCGAAAGAAAGTGATTTAGGGCAAAGTGTACCTGTTCTACAAGGAGTCACTCCTGGCAGCGGTCCAGGGCATCTTTCCCTTTTTGGCTATGACTCATTAAAGTATGACATAGGAAGAGGTATATTGGAAGCCCTTGGATTAGGAATCAAAGTAGATAAAAAGGACGTTGTTGCAAGAGGTAATTTTGCAACAATAAAAGATGGAATAATAGTTGATAGAAGAGCTGGAAGGCCATCCAGTGAAGAATCAAAAAAAATTGTAGAAATTCTCTCTGAAAATATTAAAAAAATAGACGATGTTGATATAACTTTCTACCCAGGTAAAGAACATAGACTTGTAGTTAAATTTACAGGAGATGGCTTATTTGATGAAGTAACGGATGCTGATCCACAAAGAGAAGGATCACCAATGGAATGGGCTAAGGCAACTAATCCCGATTCAGAAAAAATGGCTAATATTGTCAACAAATTGATAAAAGAGATAGGGGAAGTCTTGAAAGATCAACCAAAAATGAATTTCGCACTATTACGAGGATTTTCCAAGCATCCTCTATTGCCATCTTTTGAAGAGAATTATAAATTGAAAGCCGCGGCTATTGCTACCTATCCTATGTATAAAGGGCTTGCCAAATTAGTAGGAATGGAAGTGCTAGAAGCAGGTCAAACAATAGAAGACGAGGTCGAAACACTGAAAAAAGTATGGAATGATTATGACTTCTTCTACTTTCATGTGAAAAAAACTGATTCCTATGGTGAAGACGGAAATTTCGAAGAAAAAGTGAAAGTTATCGAAAACACCGATAAAGCCGTGAAAGAAATTTTAAACCTGAAACCAGATGTTTTAATCATCACCGGAGACCATTCTACCCCTGCTTTACTAAAAGCACACAGCTGGCATCCTGTTCCTGTTTTGCTCTATTCAAAATATGTAAGAAAAGGATTGTCTGTTTCTTTTGATGAGTATGAATGCGCGAAGGGGACCCTTGGAACGATATCAGCCTTGGATATTATGCCGTTAGCTTTGGCAAATGCTTTAAAACTAGAAAAGTACGGAGCTTAATCAAAGTGGGCCATATGGCCCACTTTTTAAATTATATTTGAAGTATTAAAAACAAACAATTTGTAACTGGTTAATTCGCAATCTTGAGAAAAAACCTTTACCATTAGATCATGTGTTGATTCCAAGATTACTTTATCTTGAAAAATACTGATTGTTATCTTTGCTCCCTTCCAGTAGATTTTGAAAGATAATTTCTCCCATTTTTCTGGTATCCAAGGGTTGAGATTCAAAACTCCACTCTCATCTACACTCAATCCCCCAAAACCATAGACAATGCTTTGCCATGAACCTCCAGTAGATGCAGCGTGTAAACCAAACTCCGTGTTTCCTTGATTATCTTCCAAATCAGTCATCACTGTTTTCATAAAATATTCATAGGCATTGTGATGATCTCCCACTTTCAAACCCATTATTGAATACATAGACGGACTCAAAGAAGATTTATGCATAGTCCTTTTCTCATAATAGTCATAATTCAATTTTTTCGTACTACTATCAAATTCATCTTCCAATAACAATAAAAGCATTATCACATCTGCCTGTTTCACAAGTTGAGTTTTATCTAATTTATTGATCTCTACACCTTTAGGCCACAGTGGCATTTTGTTTTTGTCCCACTCATTGATAATATAGTCCTTCAGTTTAAAATAGCCCTCAAATTGTTCTATAAGTTCTGTGTCGTCAAATTTTGGGATAAATATCTTTTCCGAAATTTCTTTCCAGTTCTTGAAATCTTTTTCTGATAAACCCAAATTATTACACAATCTGTCATATTTTATAAAATCTTTTTGCTTAAGTAAATTAGAAATCTCATAAGCTTTTTTTAAATTCCACCTAGCTAGATAATTCGTATAGGCATTGTTATTTACGTGCTCATGAAACTCATCAGGACCTATAACATTATTGATTTCATATCTGTCTTTTTGCTCATTATACTCTAATCGAGATTCCCAAAATTTTGCGGTTTCAAAAAATATTTCTGCTCCATAATCAAACATGAAGTTCTCATCGTTAGTAGCTCGAAAATATTCCCAATAAGCAAAAGGAATATCTGCTGTAATATGTATTTCTTCATCACCGGTCCATATTCTCACTGGATTACCCAAATAATCTTTTCCCCACTTTGGAGTAGTTTCTAAACCATTATCTGTCGACTCCCATGGAAATTGGGCACCTTTGTATCCATTCAAAATGGCATTTTCCCTGGCTCCGTTTAGTGTATTATATCTGTATAGTAGAAGCGATTTTGCTGTTTCCGGTTGAGAATATATAAAAAACGGGACCATAAATATTTCGGTATCCCAAAATATGTGCCCTTTATATCCTTCCCCGTGTAATCCTTTAGCGGCTATACTAACACTAGTATCATTTTTATTGGCACATGAGGTTAACTGAAAAACGTTGAATCTAATGCCTAACTGAGCTTTCTCATCACCTTTTATTTCTATATCAATATCATCCCAAATCTTTTCCCATTCTTCACAGTGTTTTTTTAACTCTTTTTCATAACCTTCAAAGGCAAATTCTACTAAAGCTTCTTCTGATACTTTTTCAACATCACTTATGTTATCTCTCGTTGTGTAAGTTACTCCGTATTTATATATAGTATAAACTTCATCTTTTTCAAGAAAAATCTCATAAAGTTCTTTTACTTTATCACCTAAAATTTTAAAAGAACGATTTCTTAAAAGGTTATTGTTATTTCTATAGCAACGCAACGTCGTTGCTTCGACTACGTCAATTGCTTTCTCTTTTGTAGAAGATTTTAGAAATATACCTGGCTCCAAATCTTTCATTTTTAGAACATTATAATGTTTTACCTCTTTATAAGGATCGTGAACAGAATTTGTAATTGATCCATCTATTGTGTTTTCGATTATAAGTTTTCCTGAAAAATTCTTCGGTACTATTTCATATTTAGTTGCCCATCTGTGGACATCATTCTTGCTGACAAATCTTTCGACGTTGATCGTTAATATTTCACCAGAAGTCAATTCAACTTCTAAGTTTGTTTTTAAAATTGCTTTTCTCATATCAAGAAATCTTTTGAAATTTCTAATTTTGTGATTATCTAAATTAATCCTTTTTCCATCGATATAGAATTTTATTGTTAAAGGGTCCGGATTATTCACGATCTCCTGTACTTCTGCTTCTGATTTGTCATATATACCAGCAATAAAGTTACCTTTCCAACCGTAACTTGAAAATTCATTGAACCCTCTAAGTCCTCGATAACCGTTTGCTAATGTGAAAATAGTCTCGTATTTTTTGTTTTCTTCTGGATTGTATTCATCTTGTACAATTTCCCAAAGGTTCAAAATTTGCTCCCTCCCATAAAACATATTTTTTAAATAGATTCAATTAACGTTAAATTAATGTTTTCAAAATTCTTAATTACTTTATCCGCACCTTTCAATACTTCTTCTTCTCCCACACCAATAACTTTCATTCCGGCTCTTTTCGCAGCTTGTATCCCTGCTACAGCATCTTCAAAAACGACACATTCTTCTGGTTTTAAACTTAAATAATTAGATGCTGTTAAAAAGATTTCCGGATTAGGTTTTGCATTACTTATCATTGTTCCATCTATAACCGCGTCGAAGACGTCTTCAAAATTTAATCGCTCTAAAATTAATTTTGTGTTTTTGCTTGCTGATGCAATTGCGATCTTAATACCTTTGCTTTTCAAAATTTTTATAAATTTCTCTACACCAGGAAGTAATTCACTTTTGTCCATCTTACTTATGTACTCAACGTACCAATTATTTTTCTTTTGTGCCAACTCTTCTTTTTCTTCTAGACTAAGATTTAAATTTCCCAAATCTAATATAATCTCCAAACTTTTCATCCTACTAACACCTTTTAACCTTTCGTTATCTTTTTCATTAAAAGGTATATTCAACTGGTCTGCAAGTTTCTTCCATGCCATATAATGATATTTTGCTGTATCGACTATTACTCCATCTAAATCGAAAATGCAGGCTTTTATCACAGATTAATCCTCCTTTGTATTTCTAAACTCAATACCTTCATCATCAAATTCTTGATCAATTAACCTTTAACTGCAGCAGCTCTACCTGTTTCAACAAACTGTTTTTGAAATGAAAGAAATATAATTATCATTGGAATTGTCATTATGATAGTTGCCGCCATCATGTACTGCCAGAAAGTATAATAAGATGTCTTAAAGAAATTTAATCCTAGGGTTAAGGTGTACATCTCTTTTTGAGAAGTAATTATTAAAGGCCATTGAAAATCATTCCAAGCACCTAAAAAAGTATATATAGCTAACGCCCCAACAGCAGGCCTAGCATTGGGTAACACTATTCTGAAAAAAGTTCCTCCAATCCCAGCCCCATCTATTCGTGCAGCTTCTTCCATCTCTTTTGGAAAATTCATAAAGAATTGTCTCATCAAAAATAGTCCAAAAATATTTGCTAATTTTGGAAACACCATTCCATAATACGTATTGACTAAATCCCAATTTACCATTAAAGTATATTGTGGTATCATGGTAACTTGAGCTGGAACCATCATGGTCCCTAAAAAAAGAGCAAACCACACTTCCTTTAAGGGAAATCTTAGTCTCGCAAAAGCATAACCTCCAAGGGTACCTATGAGAATGTTCCCAATGGTAATAAACCCTGCGTATAAAACTGTATTTAAAAACCATCTCGAATACAACGGAACTACTTCAAAAACCTTCGCATAGTTTTCAAATGTTAAAGGAGCACCAAAAGCCTTAGGTGGCCATTCAAAAACTCGTATCTTGGGTGGCCAACTCATTACATCGGTACCTTTAGTAATACCGTTTTCGTCAACATAATTCATAGGTACAAACGATACGAGTGCTGCCCATAAAAAGGGAAAAAGAGAAATTAAAGTGTAGACAATTAAAACAATATAAGATATTATCCTTGCAATTTTCCATTTTTTCTCTGTCATTGATTTCACCTCAATATTCTTCAGGGATGTATCTCCGTTGTAAAAACGTTATGAACATAATGATCGCAAAAAGTATCAATGCTAGTGATGAAGCATAACCCATATTTCCGTATTCAAAAGCATTTTTATATATGTAAAATGAGATCGTGATATTTCTCATATTTTCGATTAAAAAATAGATCTGATCAAACACTTGCATACAGCCAATAGTTCCCATGACTATAACAAACAATATCTGCGGTCTTAAAAGAGGTAGAGTAATCCTCCAAAATTTCTGTCCCCCAGAAGCACCATCTATCTCTGCAGCTTCATATAATGAATTGGGAATGTCTTGCAGTCCTGCTAAAAAGGTAATCATAAAATATCCAGCTGTAGACCATATGTTCATGAGCATTATTGAAAATAATGCGGTATTTGGGTTATTAAGCCAATCTATCGGTTGATATCCAAAATTGCCGAAAAGTCCAACAAGAATTCGATTTAAGACTCCTGGTTTAGAATAAATCAACCAAAAAATCATAGAGATAGCAGCAGATGATGTTATGGCTGGAAGAAAAAATACAACTTTGTAAAATTTAACACCCTTAACTTTTGAATTCGCTGCGACTGCTAACAAAACAGCTAAAAAAGTTTGTATAGGAACCACGATAATAGTATACAATAATGTATTAAAAAGAGATATTCTGACATAATCATCATTAAACATTCTCTGAAAATTTCCCAATCCGACAATTTGGGGTTTATATTTTTTAAATAGATCTTTTTCTTCTTTCATATAGGTTGTCATAAATTCAGAACTTGTCATAGTTGTATCTAATTTACCTTCGATAAAATCTTCCAAAAGTTTCTGACTATCAAAATATTTCAATATCGCTTCTTTTTGTTCCTCATTTAAATTAATGCCAACGTCGTATTGGATAAAAGTGAGTACGTCAAACCAGCTTTCTATTTCATCAACAGATTTCACATCTGTCTGAAACATACCTAGATGAAGCTCAATGGCTTCTTGTGGGTTAAGCGGTGCCTTGAATTTTTGTGTTTCTAAAGGATTAAAATTAGTAAAACTATAATAAAATATCATGATAATTGGATATATTACAAATAATAAGACTATAATTATAACAGGAGAAGCGAACAGATACCCAGATATTGCTTCTCTAGTTTTAGGTTTCACAAAATCACCTCTTTTCTTAAAAAATGATGAGGGGTTGCCCCTCATCATTTAATTAACTTTAATAAAAGCCTTGAAGACACCTAGTCTGATCTATTGAGTCACCCAAGAATTATAATTCTTTTCGATAGAATTTACAGCTTCTTCAATTGTAATTCTTCCTGCAAAAAGATCATTCAGTAAAGAGTTCAAATAATCGTTTGCTTTGGCAAATATCCCGGTAGGAGTAGGAACTCTCCATGGGTAACCAAATTCAACTGAATCATAGAATACTTTCTTCATAGGATCTGTATCTTCAGCGGCAACACTTTGCCTTGAACCAAGAACTCCTGCCTTTTCAACGAAAATTTCTTGTCCTTCAGTTACTAAGAATTTTAAAACCTCCCATGCTTCATCCTTATGTGGGGATTGTCTATTCATACCCCAAGCAACGGTATATATCATAGTGGATTCCTCAACAAGACTTGGTATTTCAACTATACCTGTCTTTTCTTCAACATTTGGGAAAGATTCTCTTATATATCCCAAAGCCCAAGGACCTTCCATAACCATAGCAGTCATCTCTTTAGCAAACGCATCTCCGAGCCATCCTGCACCCAACGTGGAAGGTAAATAAGCTAAATCGTAGTTTGTAGCTAGTTCAGTATAAAACTTCATGGCAGCAACCGCTTCTTTTTCGGTTAAAGCAGTTGATAAATCTTCTTTCACCAAACTTCCACCAAAACTATGAATAAATGGAATCAATCTGTTAAAATCTGCTGCCAAAGACAAAGGTGCATCAAATCCTCTTTCTTTCAACAAGGCCGCTTTGTACAACAAATCAAACCATGTATCATCGTTAGTAGGATATGGAACACCATATTCATCAAAAATCTCTTCGTTGTAGAAAAGCGCAAGAGTTGAGTAATCTTTAGCTATTCCGTATATTCTGTTGTTAAACGTGAATGCATCTACCAAGTTAGGATAGAAGTCGTCGATATCAAAGTTATCTCTTTGTATGTATAGATCTAAAGGTTGCAAAACATTGGCTCTAGCAAGTTCTTCGAAAACATACACATCTACATAGAACAGATCAGGTCCTTGACCCCCAGATAACCTAGTCATAAGAGTTTGTTTATAATCTCCTGCAATGGGATCCCATCTGACTTGGATATCTTGATGCGAAGAGTTAAATTTCTGAACAATCTCGTTTATAGCTGATTCTTCAGCAGGGTTTCCAGGCCATCCAGTGATAGTAATAGTTACTGCGGAAAAAGATGAACCAACTAACAAAACCATTAGAACAAATAAAGCTAACTTTCTCATACAATACTACCTCCTTTAAAATGTTTTTATGGTACTAAATATGCTTCTGAATAAAACTCAATGTGCTTTGTCTCTTAATTAATTTTGAAGGAACAACCATAGAAATTGTATCTTTCCCATTTGCTATGTTATCTACAGCTTGCGCAGCACTGTATCCTATTTTTATAATGTTCTGGTCGATGGTACTTAAACCTACAAATTCGGAAAGGGGAATATTATCGTATCCAACTATTGGTACTTCTATATTCAACCCCCTCAAAAATTTCATAGCTGCATAAGCCATAATATCTGAGGCACAAAATATTCCATCATATTCAAATCCTTTTTTTAGAATAGATTTTTATATTTCGACTGTTTTTTCTTCATCAAAATCCCCGAATTCTACATCTACTTCAACGCCTAGGTCTTTTTGAGCACTTTTTACCCCGGCTAATCTTTGCTCTGAGACAGGGATTCCCATATTACCACTAATATAAAGAATCTTTTTACATTTTATCTGTTTTAAATGTTTGATAGCCATATAAGCTCCAGCTACGTTATCACTATCTATGTATACAAAATTGTTTTCATCATTTCTACCTATAACAACATATGGAAATTTTTCTTTATTTAAAAGATCAACCCTTTCATCATTTTTTCTGATGTCTAATAGAATAAAACCATCAACAATCTTACTTTTTATCGTATTACTATAATATTCAGCGACGTTGCCATTTTCATGGATATCTACGATTAGTTTAAGACCTTTTGAAGAAAAGTAATTTAAAACACCTTTTAAAAATTTTGTGGAGTAAGTATCCTCTAAAACCTTTCCACCTTTCACCGAAAAAATAACCGCGTAAATTCCCGTTTTTTTGCTTCTTAAGGAAGTCGCTATCCTGTCTGGTTTATAATCATATTTCTGAATTATTTTTATAATCTTGTTTTTTGTTTCAAGGCTTACTTTATCAGAATTGTTTAATACCCTGGAAACTGTCGCTACGGATACATTTGCCATCTTAGCAATATCTTTTATTTTTAGAGCCATAATAATTACCCCTTAAAACAGTTTTTGTAATCGTTTACATAAAAATAGAATGAGTTTAATTTCTTTAATACCTTTAAATATTGAACTTGAATTCTATACTTTTAATTTATTTTCAAGAATCAAGAGCATTAATGTAATCGGTTACATTAATTATATAAAAAAACTTTAAAACTAGCAAGTCCAATTAAAGGCATTTAAGGACGATTAAAACCATTTAAAGTCGATTATTTTGAAAATCCTTTATTTTCCTCAATATTTATATTTTTTTTGATATTTCAAAATAACTATTCGTTCTTTATCAAAGTTGGCTTTTTTCTTATCCATTTCAAAGCTATTTTTTCAAAAAATCTCATAAATCTAGTCCATAGTCCTTCTTTTTTAGATAGAGGCTTAACTTTTATCGTGTAAAATCCTAAGGCATTCCCTAGCGCAACATCAGTGAAAAGTTGATCTCCAATCACCACGCCTTCCCCAGGTTTGTAACCATGAAACTTTATTTTTTTTCTGATTTTAAATCTTAATGGCTTCATTGCAGAAGTCAATAAATCTACTCCTAACTCATTTAATTGTATATATAAATTCATAAAACGCTTTTTTGAGCTATTACTTGCTATTAATATATAGAATCCGAGATCTTTTAATTTTAAAAAAAGATCGATGACTTCTGGTTGTAAATAATCACTATGCCATTCATTGAGGGTATTATCGAAATCAAAAATTAAAATTTTATACCCCTTATCTTTGAGGTGCAAATAATCAATATCAAATACACTTTTTTCAAATTCATTTGGACCTACTAAATCAATAGCTCTAAAAAACCAACCTATAGTATAAAAAAACACGTTGTAAGCAAATTTCGTGAATCCAGCCATAAACTGTTTAAACTTATTTTCGAGTCCATAGGTATACGGATTTATCAAAATCGTATACAACCCCAGACGATTTCCTGCGCTAATATCTGTGATAAAAAGATCACCTATAATAACAGTTTCTGACTCTTTTGAACCGAGCTCTTCTAAAACGGATTTCAATTTTTTAGGATTAGGCTTTTTCATACTTGTATGTACTTTTACCTTCCCGTTAGTCAGTTTTTCAATTCTTTTTACCTTTTCCCTTTTGGCATTGGTAACTATTGCAACTTTAAAATCATCGTTTATTAATTTGTTTAAAAGGTTTAATGTTTTATCAGGAATATTGTCATCTCTCCATACAGTAATAGTAAAATCATAATCCATAAGAATAGTATTGAAACCAAGTTTTTTTAATTTTTCATAATCAATAGAGTATATATCAGGACTATATTCTCTAGGTATTGGAATGTACTTAAATAATCCCATTGTGCGGTTCAATACTTACAACCTCCACTTTTATGTCGGAATTTTTCAAAGAGTTGAGTAAAGTTAATGCTTCATCAACCAAGCCTGCTGGTACTATTATTTTAAAATACCCATTCTCTTGTTTTTTTCTAACGTTCATTATGTGTGCTTCAGCTTCGACCAGATAAATTAAAAGGTGAATATCTTCTTTTGCAATGTCTATGTAAATATCGTATTCAAGATGCAATTTTTCTTTCTCCATTAACTTATTTTTCCTCCTAGTTATTTATTTTTTTGGCTTCTTTAGAACTTCTAATACTTACTTTAGCGCCCCTTCGCCCCGCAGCCCACCCTAAAGGAAAAAAGAGTTTTATCCCTTTGCCTCGCTCCCCACCCATCTTTCCCCCATCCATCTCTTACAAAATTTCAGAAGACACTGTAGCTAATTCTGACCTTTCACCTTTTTTCATTGTAATATTAGCTGATAAAGGGTTATCTTTAAATTTTGAAGCTGTATAGACTAAGCCGTTAGATGAACTGTCCAAATACGGGTTATCTATTTGATATGGATCTCCCGTTAATACAATCTTTGTGCCTTCTCCAACTCGGGTCAAAATAGTTTTTACTTCAGCAGGAGTTAAATTCTGTGCTTCGTCAACTATCATATATTGGTTTGGGATTGTTCTTCCTCTTATATATGAAAGTACTTCTATTTCCAATAAATCTTTCTTAGCTAAATATTCTTCTGGTTTTTTACCACTACCTTTGAATAACAAATCTAAATTATCATATATGGGTTGTAACCAAGGACGCATTTTTTCTTCTATATCTCCGGGTATATAACCAATATCTTTCCCCATCGGTATAACAGGCTTTGAAACCAAAAGTTTATTGTACAATTTTTCAACTTGAACACAGTATAATCCTGCTGCCAATGCTAGTAACGTCTTACCAGTTCCAGCCTTGCCCACCAACGTCACAAAAGGTATATCTGGGTTTAAAAGTGCATCCAAGGAAAAAACTTGTTCTACGTTTCTAGGTTTTATTCCAAAAATTTCGCTTTCAAAATCTATCAAAATTGATTGAAACTTCTTTAGCTTAGAATCATATCTTAAAAATAAGTTTCCATAGTTAAGATATGAATTTGGAAGAGGTTCTTCTTTGAACCCTAATTCTGAAAAATCATACTCACCCTTCTCTTCAACCTCTTTATCTGGATTTTCTTCAATATAATAACCATCAGGAAGAAGTTTTATGTCTATTTTATCAGTCAAATAATCTTGACTTTCTAAACCCAACGCATCAGCCTTGATCCTCAGATTTAAATCTTTACTAACTATTATTGTTGGTAAGTTGTCTGTTCTTTTTAAAAACATGGCGTAATATAATATGAAATCATCTTTTGATTCCCCAAGGTAAGTAGGAATTTTATGTTTTTCATCGTTTTTTTCCAGCGCCAAGATTTTCAATATGCCTCCACCAGGCAATTTGATCCCTTTATGTAATGGTGTCCCGTTTCTAAAACTATCTAAAATTCTATTAACCTCTCTGGCGGATTTAGCGACTTTATCGCTTCTTGTTTTTAACTTATCTATTTCTTCTATTACAGGAAAAGGTATCACAACATTGTTATCCTGAAAATTGAGAATACTGTTAGGATCATGAATCAAAACATTTGTATCGATAATGAAATTTTTAACCAAAATCAATCACCCCATTTTTTAATAAAATTGATTATTGCTTCGAAAGAAAAAAGTTTTATATATTTTTGGAAAAGTTTGGCTGTAGATAGTGCATCATCCCAGGCTCTATGAAATTGTTTTATCCCTAAATTGAATTTTTTCGAAAGGAATTCAAGATTGTATGGCCCTTTATCAAAATAGTATTTTGAAATTTCGAGGGTGTCAATATAGTAATTGTCTATTGAAAACATTCCACTTTCTTTTGCAGCAATATCTAGAAACCTCAGATCCATTTTTACGTTATGTGATACAATTATAGAATCATCAATATACTCTTTAAATCTTGGGAAAACTTCTGATAAGGATGGAGCGTTAGAAATATCTTGATTATTTAATTTATGAAATTTAGAGACCTCTCCAGGTATGAATATATTTGGATTTACCAAGGTATGAAATGCATATTTGAAATTAATTTTTTTATCGTATATGGGGATCGCTGCTATTTCTATAATCCGATCTCCTAACTCAGGGTTCAAACCGGTTGTTTCAAAATCTAAAGCTAAAAAAACTTTATCTTTAACTTTCATCACAATCTTTACCTCCACGAATAAATTATATCATATGATTTAAAAAATTTTTGGTCTTGATTTAAATAGTCATTTTAAGGTATAATTATCATTAGTGATGAGCGTCTGTAGCTCAACTGGATAGAGCGTCGGACTTCGGATCCGAAGGTTGTGGGTTCAAATCCCACCAGATGCGCCATATGCTCTATATAAGTCAAAATTACAAACAAAACATTACAGGGAGGTATCATTCATGGCAGAAATGGAAGTACTAAAAGTAGCTGCTAATTCAAATCCTGTTGCTGTTGCCGGTGCTTTAGCTGCTATCATTAGAGATAAAGGAAGCGCTGAGTTACAGGCTATAGGAGCCGGCGCAGTTAATCAAGCTGTTAAAGCTATAGCAATAGCCAGGGGGTACGTAGCTCCGAGCGGAATCGATTTAGTTTGTGTTCCAGCGTTTTCAGATGTTGAAATTGAAGGGGAAGAGAGAACGGCAATTAAATTTTTGGTTAAAGCAAGAGACTAAAAGAGGCTATGCCTCTTTTAGTTTTTTTAGTTTTAGAATTAAAAAATATGCGTATTTTTAGTTTTTTTTCATCTAGCTGTGTTATAATTGCTTTAGTTTCACTTCAACAAATTATTTTAATAAAGGGGGAATGTACAAAATGGACGTTTTGAAGGAACTGGAAAATATGTTAGAAACGTTGGCCGACAAATACAACGAACTAAAAAAAGAAAAAAACGATCTTCAAACTCAGTACGATGAATTGTTCAGCGAATACGAAAAAATAAACAACGAAAAAGAAGAGATGGGACGTGAATTGGAAGAATTAAGAAGAAAGAATGATGAAATTGAAAACCATCTAAACCAGTTAAAAAGTTCACTTATATCAAGATTAGGAGATGAGTTTAGAACTGGAGAATTTGATAATCCGGCATCTTCAAATACTTCATTCCAAGATGAACCGGATCAAAATCGTTATTAATTGATTCATTAAAATCATTTAAGGATGAAAAATCATGAAGAATTATCGCTCAATTGAAGTAAAAATCTTAGGAAAAGATTATAAATATAAAGTGGACGAACCCGAGGATGTTATAAAAGAAATTTTAGAAAACATAAAATCGGAAGTTGAAACCTATGCAAAAAAAATCGGTGGAGAAGAAGTGGATTATATCTTTCTCCTATTACTTCTAAATGAAAGATTAAACAGTATAAGAACGAAACAAGAAATCAAACAAATGGTTGATAAGTTCAGTGATATGTTGAATACCGCACTTAAAAGCAATGATGAAGGTAGCGATGAACAAAGTAAAAGTATTCAATGGGGGTAAGATATTTTCCAATTATGAAAATAGGACTTTTTGATTCAGGAATAGGTGGTTTAACGGTTTTAAAAAAAGTGATAGAAAATTTTGGTAATCATGAGTATTTTTATTTAGCTGATAATTTAAATGTACCTTATGGTTCAAAGCCTATTCCTTTTTTAAGAGAAAATTTAAAAAACATACTTTCTTTTTTTCAAAAGATGAAAGTTGATTTTCTAATTTCTGCATGTAATACAACAGATTCCATTGTAAAAAAAACCAATTTCGACACGAAAAATTATAACTTCACATATGTAAGTATAATTGACAACGCTATAAAAACAATAGAAAGAAACGATACTGTTCTTTTGTTAGCCACCGAGAACACCATTAATTTGGGGGCTTATAAGGAAGCTCTTATAAGCAAAAAAATAACCAATCTGGAAGAAAAGGCATGCCCATTGTTCGTTCCACTTATAGAAGAAGGTTATTGGGATGGACAGATGGCAGAGTCAGTTTTGAGATTTTATTTACAAGATTCCAAATCTAAGTACCACAAAGTAATATTAGGATGCACCCATTATCCAATTTTAGAAAAGCAAATTAGAAAATACACAAATTCTTCCATCGTTGATCCTGCAGATGGGGTTGTTGATTTTTTAAAAAATGAGATCAAATTAGAGAGAATAGATGGGAAAATTAAAGTAAATTTTTTAGTTACTGGCAACCTAGAAAAATTCAAATTTCTTTCCAAAGTTTTTATGAAAGACGTAAAGTATCACCCTATTTTTAAAAAAATCGTATTATAAACTATATAAAAGGCGATTGATAACATTGCTAACAAAACCAACAGTTTTTTTAATTACCGGTTTATCTGGCGCAGGTAAAACTTTATTGTTACAATCTCTAGAAGACGAAGGGTACTATACAGTTGACAACATACCCCCTCATTTAATAGAATCTTTTTTAAATATTTTATGCACTAGCAATGTCAAAAAACTTGCTATAGTAAGTGATATTAGATGGAAAGATCCCCAAAAATTGATCGAATTATTTAAAAATGTTGAAAGTTTAGCCAAATGTACTATGGAAATTCATAAAGTCTTTTTAAAAGCTGATAAAAGTGAACTAATCAATAGATACAAAAAAACGAGAAGAACCCATCCGTTAGGTCTTTCCTTAGAGAATGCCATTGATGAAGAAATAAAAGTTATGTCAGAAATAGAGAGTTCTTGTGACATAGTTATCGATACTTCCTCAACTGAACCAACTGAATTTAAAAAAAGATTCTTTCAGATGATAAAAGAAGATATGAAAAAACTAAAGTTAAATTTTATCAGCTTTGGATTTAAAAATGGTATTCCGCCAATCTCTGATTATGTTTTTGACGTGAGATATCTTCCAAATCCTTTTTATTTTCCAGAGATGTATGAACTAACTGGTTTAGATATGAAAGTAATGGAATTCCTTGAAAAATTTAAAGAAACTCATGAAACCGTGGATAAGATTGCTAATTTAGCGAAGTTTATTCAAGATAAATATTCTGAAAGTGGCCGTATAGAAGCATATTTTTGCATAGGTTGCACCGGAGGCCAACATAGATCGGTTTACATTGCCCAAAAGGTTTATGAAATTTTAAAAAAAGAAGGAAGAGAAGTAAGCATAGATCACAGAGATATAGAACGATAACATGGAAATATTCGTCAGGTGGGTAGATATGCTGTGAAAAATATTGTAACTATTGGTGGTGGAACGGGAACAAGTCAAATATTAAGGGGATTGAAATGGAATCAAGATATAGATATTGTTTCCATAGTAACCGTTACAGATGATGGAGGAAGTTCCGGTATATTGCGTGAAGATTTTAATATATTACCGCCAGGAGATATTAGGAACAATATCTTAGCTTTGGCTGAACAAGAAACCTTTCTGACTAAATTACTTAAATATCGATTTAATGAAGGATTCTTAAAAAATCATAATCTCGGTAACATAATTTTGCTAGCATTAACTAGAATTAACGGCAATAATTTTCCCTTAGCTATCAAAACATTGTCGGAAGCTCTGAAAATAAAAGGGAGGGTCTTTCCTGCCTCTTTGGACTCTCTAAAACTTGTAGCAGAACTTGACGATGGTGAAATCATTTTTGGGGAAACATCAATTGTGTTGAAAAACAAAAATATAAAAAGAATCTGGTTGGACGGCAATGCCGAAGCATTTGATGAAAGCGTTATGGCAATTCAAAAAGCTGATATAATAATTTTTGGACCTGGCAGTTTATATACGAGTATTATCCCCAATATATTGGTAGACGGAATAAGAAACGCAATCAATTTATGCAAAGCAAAGAAATTATATATAGCAAATATTATGACACAGCCAGGGGAAACGACCAATTATTCTTTGAAAGATCATGTTGAAGAACTAGAAAATTATTTAGGCGAAGAATTAGATTACATCATAGCCAATAAATCAAATTTACCATATGAAATAATTCAAAGATACCAGAAAATGGGATCTAGTCCGGTAAAGTTGGATATGGAAGAAGATAGAAGAGTAGTGGTATCTGATTTGGTTTATATTATAAACGATGAGGAACCGAAAATTAGACATGATCCAAAGAAAACATCAGAGTTGATTTTAAAATGCGTTCTATGAATTCATTTTCAGAAGCTTTAAAATTAAGCCTAGTGAACAGTGATTACATTTTCCCAGAGGCTGAGTTCTATGGTTTTTTCATAGGAAAAGGTGAAATTATTGAAAAAGAAACTGAAAAATTAATAAAAATATCCATAACATCTTTGAATAGTTTTAAAAGATTATACAAACTGTGCAAATTTTCTTTCACAGAAAAATTTGAAGTAAAATTTAACAACGAAAAAAGGTTAAATCTTGGTGGAACAGGTTCTATATTCTTAAACTATCAAACGATATATAAAATATTAAAGAAAAACAACCTTTATCTAAATGAAACTAAATTTTCCCCACCTTTAAAAAAAGATCCAGTAATTTTTGGATCTTTTATTAAAGGTTTATTGTTGTCTTGTGGATCTATATCAGTAAAAGAATCCTATCATTTAGAATTTAATTTGAAAACTAACAATGTATTTAAAGAGGATTTAGTTAGAACATTTAAGAATCTTTTAGGGGTAAATGCCAGATTTTTAAATAGAAGTAAGGGCTCTAAAGTATACATAAAATCACGCGATGACATTTTGAATATCCTTGAGCTTCTCAACGCCAAAGAAAAAGTAAAAGAACTAAGTGAATTAATGGATATAAGGGATTTACGTAGCAACGTCACAAGGACTATTAATTTAATATCTGCTAATTCATCAAAAACGGCTCGTAGCTCAATAAAGCAAATTAACGATATACAAATTATTCAAGAAAGCATTGGTATAGATAGTTTACCAAATGACCTAAAACAAATTGCTGCTTTTAGATTAGAAAATGAAGATGCAAGTTTGAGTAACATGGCAGAATCTTTATCAATGAAAAAATCTACCTTGTACAACAAACTAAAAAAAATCTCAAAAATTGCCGAATCTCTAAAAAATACCTAATTTAGGTAAAATGGTGGTGCAATAATTATGAAATGTCCTTTCTGTGGTTACGAGGAAACTAAAGTTCTGGACTCAAGACCAGTTAGTAACGGCACTTCCATAAGAAGAAGAAGAGAGTGCTTGCAATGCCAAGCGCGCTTTACAACTTATGAAAGATACGAGCAAACAAGGATAAGAATAATAAAAAAAGATGGCAGAAGAGAACTTTACGATAGAAAAAAACTAATGAACGGGATCTTAAAAGCTTGTGAAAAAAGGCCTGTAAGTACTGATCAAATCGAAGAAATTGTTGATAATATAGAAGAACAATTAAGAAGAAGTGGCAATTCAGAAATTTATTCTTCTGAAATTGGTGATAAGGTTATGGAGCAATTGAAATCAATCGACCAGGTAGCTTATGTGAGATTTGCTTCCGTGTATAAAGAATTTAGAGATTTAGACAGCTTTTTACAAGCTATAAGAGAATTAAAAAATAGTTAATCACCATTATTAGAAATGGGAGGAGCGATACAAAAGTGGCTGAACAAGTATACCAACTAACCCGAGAAGGGTACGAAAAATTAAAGAGGGAACGAGAAGAGCTTAAAAAAAGACTTATGGGAGAAGTTGCCGAAAGAATTAAAGAAGCCAGGGAATTGGGAGATCTTTCAGAAAACAGTGAGTACGAAGAGGCAAAAAACGAACAAGGAATGATAGATTCCAGAATCAAAGAGATAGATTATATATTAGACAATGCAGAAATAATTGAAAATGGAGGCAACCACGATAACTCTACCGTAAGTTTGGGGAAAAAAGTGAAAATAAAAGACTATAGATTGAATAGAGAGCAGGAATTCGTTCTAGTTACCCCTCAAGAGGCAAATATAGAAGAAAATAAGATCAGTATTGAATCTCCTATTGGAAGATCATTACTAGGAAGGAAAAAAGGTGAAGTTATCAACATTAAAACCGCCAGAGGAAGTTCAAAAAAAATAGAAATCAAAGAGATAAGCTAAGATTTCATAGATCACAAAACTAACCTTACCAAGCAGGAGGCAAAGTATGGACCTTAGAAATATACGAATGCATCAATTAAAAGAAATGAGGGAAAAAGGATACAATCCGTATAAGTACAATTTTCAAAAAAATTATACTTCCCAACAAATCAAAGACCTTTTCGATAGTAAAATAGAGGCTGGCCAACAATTACCGGATGAAGTTTTTAATTTCGGCGGAAGGCTGATGAATTTAAGAAAACATGGCAAATCTGCTTTTGCTGATTTAAAAGATGAATTTGGACGTATCCAGGTATATATCCGTTTGGATCAAGTAGGGCAAGAAAACTATGATTTTTTCAAAGAATATATTGATATTGGAGACTGGATAGGAATAAAAGGTTATCCCTTCAAAACGAGAACTGGCGAATTAACTCTTTTGGCTTTAGATATAGAATTACTCTCAAAAGCTATTCGCCCTCTTCCTGAAAAATGGCATGGCCTTAAAGATAAAGAAGTTCGATATAGACAAAGATATGTGGATATGATCGCAAACGATGACACCATTAAAACCCTCAGAACACGTTTTTTAATCATAAAATACATCAGAGAGTATTTAAACAACAAAGGTTTTTTAGAAGTTGAAACCCCAGTTCTTCAAAGTATAATGGGTGGAGCAAATGCAAGACCTTTTATTACCCATCTAAACGTATATGATATAGATATGTACTTACGCATAGCCACGGAATTACATCTAAAAAGACTAGTCGTAGGTGGGATGGAGAAAGTTTATGAAATAGGGAAAATATTCAGAAACGAAGGTGTTTCAAACAAACATAATCCTGAATTCACATCTATTGAATTGTACCAAGCTTTCGCTGACTACAACGATATGATGGAACTAACCGAAGATCTCTTATACAACATTACCAAAAAAGTTCACAACAAAGCAAAGATTATGTACCAAGGAGAAGAAATAGATTTCACACCTCCTTTCAAAAGAATAAAGATGAGAGAATTCATACAAGAAAATCTTGGAATAGATATAGTGGAAGCTAGTGATCAGGAACTGAAAGAGTTTTTGAAAAACAAGGGTGAAGAGGTAGAAATAGAAGACAGATACCATTACCTCGACAAAGTATGGGATTTAGTCGAAGATAAGATCGTTCAACCTACTTTTGTTATGGATTATCCTATCGAATTATCTCCACTGGCAAAAAGAAAAAAAGATGATCCAAGGTTAACCGAAAGGTTTGAATTAATAATAAAGGGCAATGAAATAGCGAACGCCTTTTCTGAATTGAACGATCCTCAAGACCAATTTGAAAGGTTTAAAAAGCAAATGGAACTGAAAGAGTTGGGCGATGAAGAAGCTCAAATGATGGATCTTGATTTCATTAGGGCATTAGAATATGGTTTGCCTCCAACTGGAGGACTAGGAATAGGTATTGACAGGGTTTGTATGCTGCTTACTGATACTCCAACTATTCGCGACATTATACCTTTTCCAATTGTAAAACCCATGGCTTTCGAAGACGAAGAAGCCATGTTAAAAGAAGAAGAGACAAACGAATGAAAGAGGAGTTAAATGCATTTAAAAGCCTTTGGGAAAGTTAACCTTTACTTAGATGTAATTAGTAGGAGAAAAGATAATTACCATAATATTTTAACCCTTTTCCAATCTATTAACGAACACGACGATATATTTATTGAATTTTCTGAAAGTGAAATATTCGAATCAGAACCTCCTTTAAATATTTCATGGGATAATAATATAATAAAAAAGTCCATAGAGACCTTTAAAAAAGAAACGGGTTTTGACAATTTTAACTTAAAAATTAAGCTTATTAAGAATTTACCTATGGGTGGAGGACTAGGGGGTGGAAGTGCCGACGCTGCTGCTGTCTTAAACTTCCTTTCAAAGAATTTTAAAATATCAGAAAAAGACTTATTCGAAATAAGTTGCAAAATCGGGAGTGATGTCCCATTTTTGCTAAAAGGTGGAACCGCTATAGGTAAAGGGAAAGGAGAAATTTTGGAATTTTTGGAACCTTTAAAATTAAATATTCAAATATACCCCATGAACTATAATATTGATACTAAAAAAATGTACGAAAAACTTGATCAAAATTGGAAAAGTATAAACCATTTCGGTGATCCATACAATTTGTACGAAGCTTTAAAAAATAACGACATTATAACTGCTAAACAAAATGCGTTTAACGTATTCGAACAAGTGGCATTCAAAGAATATCCTAAATTGAAGCAAAAAAAGGAAGACATGGAAAAGGATGAAGGAATTATATTTGCTTTGATGTCTGGTTCAGGTAGTACATTATACAAAGTAATTTATGCTAACTGAACTCTTTATCTAACTTAAAGACAAAAGCAATTATTTCAGCGGCCAATTCATACAATTCGGGAGGAATTTCTTCATCCAAATCTAAACCATAAAACTCTTCTACGGCTTTTTCACTTTTAACTATTGGTATGTTTTCCTCTTCAGCTATTTCTATGATTCTCCTGGCTATTGAATCTATACCTTTTGCAACCACTTTAGGTGCTTGATCCGTTCCTTGTTTATACCGTAAAGCTACTGCTTTTTTTGAATTAGACATTTTTTATCACTTCTTTAAATATTCTTTCATTGTTTCAACAATATAATCCACATCTTTCTTGCTTACCCAATAATTAGTTACAAATCTGAATTCCCCATTTTCTGGGGGATTTATTTTGATACCTTTTTCTAAAAAAAATGATACCATTTCCCTAAAATTTATATCTTCGTTTATTGTGAAAAAAACCATATTTATATGAATATCGTCTAAGTTCAAAGAAATTTCAGGGATCTCGCTCAGCCTTTCTCCCAGATATCTGGCGTTTTCATGATCCTCTTTTAGTCTGAATCTCATCTTTTCAAGGGCTATTAACCCTGCTGCAGCTAGAAATCCTGCTTGCCTTAAACCTCCACCCATCAGTTTGCGTTTCTTTTTGGCTTTTTGAATGAAATCTTTACTCCCGGCCACAATAGAACCTACAGGTGCACATAAACCCTTTGAAAGGCAAAACATGACTGAATCACAGTATTGAGTTACCTCCGTAGGATCAACATTCAAGTAGGTTGCAGCGTTGAATACTCTAGCTCCATCCAAATGAACGGGGATCTCATTCTTGTGAGCTATTTCAGATATTTCTTTCATATTTTCAAGCGGCACAACCGTTCCATTGGAATGAGCATTCTCTAGACATATCAAACCTGTAGATGGGAAATGAAGATCCTCTTCTCCCTTTCTTATTCTATTTTTAATATCCTTAGGCGACATAACCCCGTTATCACTATTTATAGTTCTTAATTGTACGCCAGCTATTACTGAAGCCGCCCCGACTTCGTGAACAACGATATGGCAACTATCATCAAGGATAACTTCATTTCCTCTTTCACAATGTGTAAAGATGGAAAGTTGGTTACCAAACGTTCCACTGGGAACAAAAAGTGCATCTTCCTTTCCTACTACTTCTGCAGCGTATTTTTCTAATTTTTTCATTGTTGGGTCTTCATCGTATACATCATCACCAACTTCTGCCTTAAACATGGCTTCTCTCATCTCTTGAGTAGGTTGCGTAACGGTATCACTTCTGATGTCTATGTATTTCACTAAAACTCCTCCTCTTTCTCAAAGCTCTTTTAAATCTAATTTCTTTTTCAAATATTTATTAACCCTGTACGAAAAAGTAGTTAAAATTATTACCCCAATCATAATTGAAGCCCCGACTATCTGCAATCCAGAAAATCTCTCTCCCAAAAAAATAAATGAAAATAATGAAGCAAATATGGGTTCTCCAATGAATATAAGAACGGTGGAATTAGAACCAATTACCTTTTGATATTTAACTTGCAAAAAATTCACTACTATGGTTGCAGCGATCGCTGTATATATAACTGTTAACCAAATCGGAACACCTAACTTCCAGTTAGAATTGAATGACATTGACAAATTGATTATAGCAGCAAATAAAAACTGATAAGCTAAAAGCGAAGTTTCATCAACAACTTTTGAAAATTTTGTTATTAAAACAATATGAACGGCAAACAAAACAGCACTCAAAAACGTTAAGAAATCTCCAAAATTAAATCCCGAAATACCTCCAAAAAGCATGTAAGAACCTAACAAAGACAAAGGAAAACATACCCACTGAATAAAGTTGGGTTTCTCTTTTTCAATTAGATAAGAAATTATGGGAGTGAGTGGAATATATAAAGAGGTAATAAAACTACTTTTGGAAGCATCTGTAAAATTAATCCCATAAGTTTGCAAAGCATGTGCCAATCCTAAAATTACTCCTAAGGTTGCCCCATATTTGAAAGAATGTTTTTTCCAAATAAGAAAAGACAAAACGGCAGCAATACCAAACCTGATAAACAAATAAGGCAAGGTTTGAAGATCCGTCAACACCACCTTGTGAATCGGAAAAGTAGTACCCCATATTAATGTGGCTAACAAAAGCCAAAAAAACGCTCTAATCAACCTATAATCCCTCATCTTATTCACATGTTTTAGTGTATTATATCAAAATTTTAATTCGAATTTTAGTATCATTCTTAATTAATCTTAAAAGTTTTTAATAAAAATCGTTGCATTTTGGTGTATAATTGAAAAAAACTTATTTTGAAAAAAGGGGGTAACGTTTTCAAGTTAAAAAATCCAACTATAGGCACTATAGAATTCAAAGACTTGACTAATTTCATTGAATTATTTTTAGAAAACAAAAGTTACAAAGTTTGGGTGGGAACAGATAGCCATGCAAGAGATGGAGTGGTAACTTTTGCTACCGCTATAGTAATTTACAAAGTAGGTAATGGGGCTACTTATTTTTATTATGTCACTCACGAACGTAGACCATATGATATGTACTCAAGATTGATAAGAGAAGCAGAATTTAGTTTAAACACCGCAGAATTTATCGAAAATCACTTAAATTTAATAAAGCCAGAAATACACCTTGATATAGGTTTAAATGGTAGATCAAAAGAGGTTTTTAATGTTGTCACTGGCTATGTGAAGGGTCTGGGATATGATTGTAAAATAAAACCAGAATCTTTTGCAGCTACCAATGTTGCTCATTTATATACTAAATGAAAATATTTCTGCAATTGATGTTTCAATAGGATTATGGTCGTTTTCAATTCTCATCTTCTTCAAAACATATTTTGCATTTGAACCTCTTTAAATCTCCATAAAACAACTAGTCAGAATGTCTTTCTATAAAAAAAGTTGCTGATAACTTACCTTATTTTTTGAATTTTTGTGTGGCTCCCACACTTAAGGCCATCAATGTTTTTTTAATATATTGATTAATAATAGCATTCGAATTTTTGCTAATATTATTTCACTACAATCAATTTGTTTAGAAAATCATTCATATTTTCAGATTACTCTGAGAATTCTTGACTTGATTCGTTTTATTTGATATAATTTGTGTATACAAGTATGAGTAGACATATTTGTATATCTTTCTTGAAGGAAGGTAACTTAAATGGCCGATTATAAGACGCCAATCTATCAAAGGATTGCTGACAAAATAGTTTCAAGAATATATGAAGGGGAATATCCAATGAACTCATTTCTTCCGTCAGAAAATGACTTAGCCGAGGAATTTCATGTAACAAGAACTACGATAAGAAAAGTTTTAAGTTTATTGAAACAGCAAGGGACAATTAAAAGTTACCAAGGAAGAGGGTATAAAGTTCAAACTCTTTTATGGGAGCAAAGTCTTTTAAAGTTTTACAGCTTTGGGAAAAGTATAGCTAGCAAGGTTGAAAATTCTAATACTAAACTTATATCGGTAAAAAACGTCTCTGGCTTGGAAGATGTTGATGAATTTGAAAACCTAGAATTATGGGAAATTACGAGGTTGAGATTAGTTGGTGAAATTCCTTTAATATTGGAAACCTCTTACATCCCTGTCGAATTTTTAAAAAAAGTGGATAATGAAAATCTGAAAACAAAACCTCTGTATGATTTACTTGCCAGAGAAGGAATAAGATGTGTCAATGCAAAAGAATATCTTGAACCAGTTCTTCCTTCACTAGAAGCCCAAGAATTGCTAGAAATTGAAGAAAATATTCCCCTTTTTCAAACTACAAGATACACATATGATTCCGAAAATAGATTGGTAGAATTCAGAGAAAGTCTTATAAGAGCTGATCATTTTAGATTCTTTACTGAATTGAAATTGTAGGGAGAATAATAAAAATGGATGAAAAAGGCAGATCAAAATTATTGTTAAAAATGTTCATCACATTTTTTAAAATAGGGCTCTTCACTTTTGGTGGCGGGTACGCAATGATTCCTTTAATAGAGAAAGAAGTCGTAGAAAATAAAAAGTGGGTAGAAAAGGATAAGTTTACAGACAAGGTTTCTTTAACTCAAACTATACCTGGAGCTGTAGCTATCAATCTTTCTATTTTAGTAGGATACGATATAAAGGGAGTATTAGGAGCGGTTATGTCAGTAATAGGGGTTTCTTTACCTTCTTTTATAATAATATTGGTGATAGCTTTTACTCTTACGAAAACAGCAGGAATCAGCGTTTTACAAAGTGCCTTTGAAGGAATAAGACCTGCTATAGCGGCACTTATTGTATACGCGGGGATAAGTTTATCAAAATCAGTTAAATGGTCCATGGTTTTAGTTTTATTAGCTGCAGGGGCTTTTGTTGCAATTGGAGTATTTAACATTAATCCTATTTATATAATTGTTATCGCTTTCATTATAGGAAGCCTTTATTCAATACCGCAAGGGAGAAAAAATTCATGAAAACTTTATTTGGTTTGTTCCTTTCTTTTTTTGAAATTGGTTTATTTGGATTTGGCGGTGGTTACGCCATGATTCCACTCATTCAAACACATTTAGAAAGAAGAGGTTGGATGTCGATCCAAGAATTTCTCGATTTAATAGCTATAGCAGAGGTTACTCCCGGACCAATAGCAGTAAATAGTGCCACTTTTGTTGGGTATAGGGTTTTTGGGGTAGTTGGTTCGTTGGTTGCAACAACTGCTGTTATATTACCTTCGCTAATTGTAGGATTATTGGTAGGCAGATATTTTAAGAACGGAAATGGTGATACTCAACAAAATATTCTTAAATTTCTAAAACCTGCTGTTATCGGATTGATTCTTGGTTCCGCATATACAATTGGCGTTGCTAATATCGTAAATTTGGCGAGCTTTCTTATATTTATTGGGGTTTTGTTGCTCCTGTTTTTCACAAAATTAAATCCGATTTTTATAATAATTATGACAGGAATAGTTGGAATTATCTTTTATTAGGATTCATATCTTTGTAACTGAGAATGTTACCAACTTTTCTTGCCGATTTGATAGCCCTTATAATGGATATTTCTACTACTTCTGCCGCCACTTCACCAATTAAAGTAACGTCGCTTTGTAAATCACCCGTAGACAAGCAAAAAATAGTATCTCCATCGTACATGGTGTGAACAGGTCTTATCGCTCTTGCCAACCCATCGTGGCTCATTTGAGCAACTTTGTTGGCTTCTTCTTTAGATAATTTTGCATTTGTAGCTACAACGGATAGAGTTGTATTTTCACCTGGATTAGCATTAAAACTCGATTTTTTCATATATTCAGATATATTCAAAAATTTATTGTTTTTATCAATAGCTCCGGCTATTATATCCCCTTCTTCGTAAACATCTCCTGTAGCGTTCACAACCGTTATCGCCCCGACTATTATCCCGTTACCTAATTCAATGGAGTAACTTCCTACCCCACCTTTCATAGCACTATTAACGCCTGCCGCCTTACCAACGAGTGCCCCGGTTCCTACACCAACGCATCCTTCTTCAACGCAATTTGATGTTGCTAAATTTGCTGCAATATAACCAGATCTTTTATCTGGCCTAACGTTTGGGTCTCCTATATCCAAATCGTAAATAACTGCAGCAGGTACTATGGGGACTTTCACGGTACTTGTTTGAAAACCTATACTATTTTCCTCTAAAAATTGCATGACTCCACTTGCTGCATCTAAGCCAAAAGCACTTCCCCCGGTTAATAAGACAGCGTGTACCATTTGAACAAGATTCCCCGGTTTTAGTAAGTCAGTTTCTCTTGTACCTGGGGCTGAACCTTTGACATCAACCCCACCTACCGCCCCATTTTCGGCTAGAATTACCGTACAACCTGTTAAGGATTTATTGTCAGTGTAGTGTCCTACTTTTATTCCTGGTACGTCTGTTATACCTTTGATCATATCAATTCTTCTCCTTTTTTAAAATAACTATCTGAAAGTTTCCAACCCTCAAGTGACGGAACTTTATCTATATATTTTAAAAGCTTTTGTAATTATATATTTCAACTAATTCTTTGTAATCATCAAACCAATAGGCTTGTGGATTTCTTTTGAATACAAAAAATTTACCATAGTTATCAAGATTGTGTGATCTATGATAACGAAAGATAATATTTTTGCTAGTTAATGCGGCAACTTCTATTTTTCCAGATTCATGAGACATTACAAATCTAGGCCTTTTGGCTAAACCTGAGATATCTTCTAAAGATTCTAGGAATATTGAATAAGCTTTTTCTAAAGGAATAGTAAAACCTTTATTTCCCATTACAGGTCTATTTTGAAATACATAATAGGGGGGAATACCATTAAAGGATAGCTTTTTAAATAATGTTGATAATGTTTTGGGATTATCATTAATACCATGCAAAAGAGGGGTTTGATTGGCTATTATGGCTCCAGAATTTTGCAATATATTTATCCCCTGAATAGAAGCAGAAGTTAATTCTCTTGGGTGATTAAAGTGCACAATAAAATATAATTTTTTACCACTATTGGTAATTTTTTTAATTAAATTTGATAGGGCATCATCCGATATTATTCTGAAAGGATTAAAAGCTGGAGTTTTAGTACCTATGCGAATGATTTTTATATGATCTATTTCATTAATAGATTCTATAATTGATTTAAGTTTATTAGTTGAAAGGAGTAAAGGATCACCCCCTGTTAGGAGAACATTTGTGATTTCTTCGTGTTTTCGAATATAATCGAGATCTTTATCAATTTCACGGGTTCTAACTACTTCTTTACCAACGTTCTTGAACAATCTTTTTCTAAAACAGAATCTACAGAAACTTCCGCATACATCATTTACTAACAGTAAAGCGGTATCCCTATACTTGTGTTGCAGTCCCTTACTTATTGTATACGAATGTTCTCTTGAAGCGTCTTCTAATCCCCATTCTTCCAATTCTTCAACACTCGGAATTATAATCTTTCTTATAGGATCGTTTTTGTCTTTCCAATTGATTAAGTCCAAGTAATATTCATTAGCTCTAAACTTATACTTTTCTTCAACAGGTTGAAGTTCTTTTAGTTCTTCTTGTGAAATCCCTTTTACTTTTTCTAACTTAGTTACATATTCTGGATACAAAGATATCACTCCTTTCAAACTTTTTCATCACAAGTTATTTATATTATTGTTTTTTAAAAAAATTTTGGAGTAAGGAAGAAATCTCACATTTCAATCTCTTCAATAAATACCCATAAATATTGGTAAATATCAAATAAATAAATATTATAAATAATAACCCTTTTCCTTGTGTTGCAAAATCCGGAAGAAGTTCACCAAAAAAGGCAAACATAAGATAAAAGGCGAGAATTGAAAGGGTTGTAATAAATAAGTGTTTAAATAACCTTTTTTCTACAACAGCAAAAGCAAGGATCGGAAGAAAAAAGAGTAAAAATATTCCAATTGCTTCAACAACAAATCCACTGATAAATATTAAAAAGAAAATTGAAATACTGAAGATAAATGCATATCTTTTTTCTAAAAAGAAAACTCCCAGAGGAAGAGTTAAACTAACCACAGTGGGAGCAATTCTCAAATATCTTGACATAAGGAATAGCAAGAAAAAAAGGATAACCAAAAAAGCTGTCTTTATAAGGGGATTTTTTATAACTAAATTCATAAATTTTTAAAACCAATTACAAAGATCTCCGCCACCACATTCACAAAGGGTATCTAAACAGACAGTGGCTCCTAAACATTCTAAACAATTACCACATCCACTTCTTCCATAGCTATAGTAACCAGCTCTAAAAGTATCCATTTTTTCTCTAAACTTTTCATCTTCCTTATATTTTAAAAATAGGTTTTTGAACTCTCCCTTTTTTATTTGCTCTAGAATGGTTTGTTGCTCTTTCATCAATTTCTCCTCCATCTAAAATTTTTGTGACAGAATTTCTGTGATATATCAAAGAAAAAGTCGCTAGCTTTTTTACTAAATGCTTGTTAAAATTTGCGACTTCTTCAACATTTTCTAAGAACTCTTTTGAACATAAATCGTAAGTAAATAAAATTCTTTCTTTTTGATCTTGAGTTAATTCATCTAATTTTTTTACCCCAAAAGAGTTTGCTATAGAGTTAAAATTTCTTTTTTTTATATCTTTGTTAAAATCGTACACACTATCTACCAAATATAGCAAATAAGCTGTCACAACAGGCATGGTTGCTGGATATCCTTGAGGGAAAAATTCATCGAATAACATCTCCATAATTCCTTGAGATGGTTTGGCATAATCATCCAAATCTAAATTTTGTTCTTCTACCCTTTGTTGCATTTTTAATAGATGTTTGTATTCATTGATAGTTGTGGGATCAAACTGTTCAAGTAACTTCATTTCCAACTTTTTCAAAATTTTCTTTGGAACTGGTTTCCCTTCTAAATTGTAATCTAAAAGTTTTCCATAGATTATAAGCAAATTGAGATACGCATAAGGTGTCATAAAAGAATTATTTTCAGGTTTAAATCGTTTTTTTAATCCTACATATGGACATCTGAATTCGTTTATATTCTCAACAGGGTTGTTCAACATGGAAAAGAAAACCACTTCTTTTACTGTCGTGAGTCTATAGAACTCACCTAAATTCTCCTTTAAAGAGTGACATAATCCACAATAGTAATATAGATAATTTTTCCTCTCTTCTTCTGTTGGAGTAAAATATATAGATATGTATCCGTACATTATTTTAACCTCATTTGTTTTAATTTTCCTCTATTAGGATAAAGGAGTTAGGTGAATTTAATAAACTTTCACTGTATGTTTCTTTGAAAATGTCTTATCCCCAATATTTACACTGAATTGAATTTCATACTCTCCTGATCTATCTAAATTTATAGTCTTAACGTTTGATAAATCAAATACCTTAGCCGTTCCCAATTCTGTTATATATACTCGAGATAAATCGTTATTCTCGTAATTATAAATTAGCTGTCCTTCATAGAATAACCTAAAGATCACTTGTGAAATTTCAAAGGCTTTTGGTTCTTCATTAGAATTTCTTAGTAAACCTTCAAAATAAAGCTGATCTCCTCTTGAGGCCGCCGAAATAACATAAACTAAAAGGGAAATATCGTTGTAATTTCTATCTATTTGATTAACTATATTCAAAGTGGTTACATAAGTTTGCTCAAAAGAATCAAAGTCGAATAATAAATAATAATTTCCTGGATCGAAATTTTTATTGATTTCAAAATCTAAAGGTATCGAAGACAGAGGATTCAAATTTAATGTTCCAAAGGAAAATTTCTGTGAATGGATAACCTTTTCTTTTTGTTTTATTGTTAGCGTTCCAAATAATTCTTTGTTAAAGGTTTCATTGGTCCCATTTATTGCTAATATGCTAATAGAAGGGAATTCCGTAGTTAAGTAAAACATCTCTTTAGCAGAAACATCTATAATCAATCCTTTATTGTATTCAAAGGTTTTAACAAGATTTACACTTTCGTCATTTAAGATAAAGGACACTCGGGCTTCATAGGTTCCTTTTTCTAAATCTGAAATCTCCTTTTCTCTTAACAGGTCAAAAACTAAAATTGTTTTATACGGTGAGATATCAGCTTCTACAGGTTGTGAGAACACATAACTGTATTCAACCTCAGAACTTTCCTGATTTACTATCAAAAATGAAAAGTTATTAATTTCTACATGAGAATCATTGTTGTTGGTATTTTGTATAGTAACTTTTATATCTAAATTATCTGGATAGTAATATTCTTCTTTTGATTCTAAATTGATATGAATCCCTTTTATAACTACATTGTAAGGTAAATCAAATCTTGAACCTCTACGCCCCATAATAATAAATATGAACACTAACATGGACAAAAATATAACGATGTAAAATGTCCATCTAATTATTCTTTTTTTAGATTGTTCTCTTCTTTCTCTTTCTTTTTTCCTTTCTTCATCATACTTTTGCCATTCTTCCGGGCTTTTTGAAAAATATTGCATGAATTCATCTCACTATTTTCAATATTATTTAGAAGGAAGATAAGTTACTTAAATACTGATCTTCATTGATTACCCCTTTATTAAAAAATTCCCGAAGTGTGGGCAACGGATCTATATAACAATCAGAATCTTTGTATTTTTCACTTACAAAATTAATACTCTTACCTTGTGATATGTCTCTTTTCAAATTTTTTGAAATTATCAAACCTTCAAAAACAGTTATAAAACCTTTTTTCCCTGTATTATAACAGTGTTCACATCCATTTCCTTGGCAAAAAGGACAGTTTTTAGGGATTAATCTTTGATTAAGGATGAGATCTAAGCTTTCAGAGAGATTTCTTACTTCTATTCCAAACATCTTCAACCTTTGAAGCACTAAAAAAACATTCTTAGCGTGTAACGTGGAAAATACCAAATGACCTGTTATCGAAGATTCAAATAACAATTTTGCAAAATTTTCCTCCCTAATTTCGCCCACAACTATTAAATCAGGATCTTGTCTCAATATATATTTTAAAATATCTGCTTTGTCTTCCTCGTTTTTTGATACTATTTGAATTATACCTGGATTAATATACTCTACTGGATTTTCTATGCTATGAACTTTTCTCCTTTTTTTGAACTTATTAACTATGTACTGCATCGTTGTAGTTTTGCCAGACCCTGTAGGACCAGAAAAAATAAGCATTTTTGATTTTTGATCAATTAATTTTTCGACGTTAGAAAGAATCATTGGTTCCATGAAAACTTTTATGTCGTTTATGTTTCTCAATTTTCTTAAGACACAACTTATTCCTCCAGAAGATCTAACAAAGGAAGCTCTATAATTGATGTTCTGGAAACGAAAAGAACCATCAATATTTTCAAAATCTTTTACTATATCGTACCCACAATTGATAAGCAATTTGTTTAGCACTACTTCGTATTCATATGCCCCCATAGTTTCTAAAGTTATTAAATCTCCACAGTATCTGGCTTTAACGCCTACCTTTTCGTCATGAGGTTCAAAATGAAAATCTGTAATATTTTCATCGTCATATTTTTTCAAAAAGTTGTCTAAAATATTTTCTTCTACTTCATAATTCTTTAGGTCTTTATTATACAAGAGGTAGAAATTAGAGGGTTTCTTTTTCATTATTATTGTTATTGTTGTTGGACTTCTTCTCCTGGAATTTCTTCTACATGATCTTGCAAATACTTGTTCAATCTGGATATTTCTTCGGCAACCACACCTTTTCCAAACTGTCTATATAATGCTGGTTGTTCATAAAGATCTAGATAGTTTTCTTCTCCAGGCAATTTGTCGTAACCGGATGCTATAACCGTTACCTTAATAACTTCAGGAGGCAAATCTATAATTGTAATTCCCATTTTTAGTCGTGCATCATCAATTGCGTATGAACGTAAAATTTCATTGACAATTTTGACATCTTGTGTGGTTGGAGTCTTACCCGCGATGTTTACTAAAGCAGCTGTTGCATTCCTTACAGGATCCTCTAAAATTTTACTATTCAATGCATTTTTTATAGCTTCTTCAGCTCTTTTTTCTCCTTTTGCAAGTCCAATACCAAGCATCGCAGAACCTTTTATGCGTAATACCGACGCTACATCTGCAAAATCTAAATTGATCATACCTGGTTTGGTTATCAAATCGGAAATACCAGTAATTGCTTGAATAAGTATTTCATCAGCTTTCTCAAAGGCTTTGTCAATCGGAATATCATCATCGTTATCTATAAGTTTATCGTTTGATATTTTAATTAAACTATCCACATACTTTTTAGTTTCTTGAAACCCTTTCAAAGCTATTCTTTCTTTTGTTGATCCTTCAAAGTGAAAAGGTAAGGTAACTATTGCCACAGTCAAAATACCCATTTGTGTAGCTAAATCAGCTATAATAGGTACAGCCCCTGTTCCTGTACCTCCCCCTAAACCCGCGGTTATAAATAAAAGATCTGTATCTTTCAAAGTTTCTTTTAAATCATCCTGACTTTCTAAAGCTGATTTTTTACCAATTTCTGGATCTCCACCGGCACCTAGACCTTTTGTCAGTTCTTTACCCAATTGAATTTTTGTAGGTGCGTCATTATTTTCTAATACCTGTACATCCGTGTTTGCAGCAATCAGTTCTACATCATCAATGCCCTTTTTTATCATTCTTTGAATAGCATTATTCCCTGCTCCTCCAACGCCTATTACTTTTATCTTATAACTCGTTTTCCTACTAAACAATTTATTTCGTTTGTTGATTTCTTCCATTTCAAAGGGCATCTTCTTCTTCACCTCCCGTTATTTTCTTAAAAAAAGTCTTTAAGGTGGATGTTGTTTTTTTGGAAGATTTATTTCTTTTGGAGGATTCTGAACGCGTCTCTTTGTTTTTTTCATAAAGATTTTCTTCTAACAAATCGATTCTGTACCTTTCTATTAACCCAAAAACAGTTTGAAATTCCGGATCCTTAGCTAATTCTTCTGGAATGTTCTTGAACGAGTCAAAAGATACTATGGAACTTTTCCTGAAATTTTCACCCATCAGTTCTTTAACGGTGATTTCAATATTTTTTATTTTCGAGCCTCCCCCGGTCAATACTATTCCTCCCTGTAAAGCACCTACTTCAAAAGTTCTTTCATAACCTATTTTTGAGAGCTCTCCATTTAACCTGCTTATAATTTCTCTGACTCGAGCAAAAATAATTTTATTTAAAAGACTTAGAGGAACATAAGAATACCCACTACCTGTCAATAATTGGAAATTCACCTTTTTCATTGTTTTCGTTTCTCTTGAACATGCCCCTTCCTCTTCCAATAACCTATGTGCCTCTCTTTCAGAAACCTTGAGTATATTGGAGATATCTTTTAATACATATTTAATTCCATACGGAAAAGTGTAGAATAATTTTGGAATTCCATCTTTAAAGATGATTATTCTACAAGAATTGTACCCAAAGTCTATCACAGTGATGCCGACATTTCTATCGTTGGGGGTGGTAATTATATAACTATTCGATAAAGTTGAATCGTATATAGGAATTTCAGAAGTATAGACAATATCTTTTAAGACGTTAATTAACAGCGAAAAGGAATTTTCATCTACCCATACAATGTTTAGTGTTGTAGTTAAAGATTTTTCAGCAAAAAAAGAAACTGGATTTTTTACTTTTTTTTCGTCGATATGAAACTTCACAAAGTTTGAATCTAAAATTATTTTTCCCTCGTCTGTGTATTTTTTGATAATGCTTTTCTTGATGTTTCTGAGTTCCTCTTCTCTTATTTCTGTCCTTTTGCTAAACTCAACAGTAAAATGCTCTTCTGTGATATTCAAAGAGTTAGTGGAATATCCTACAATAATTTCTGGATTTTTAATCTTCTTTGGAGACTCCTGGTTCAACTTTTCTATAAGCGTTTCAATTGATCTACGTAGTGATTCCATATCTTGTATTTCACCATTAATGATACCGTCCACTGGAAGTTTACTCAGTGAAATTGGCACAATACTTCCATCTTCTTCTATTTCAAAAAGTACTCCCTTTAGAAAAAAACTACCGATATCTATTCCAATCAAATAATTCTTAGCCATACTAAAGCCCCCGATCATCGATTTTAAAGAAACTATGGTTACTAATGAAATAATTCCCAGGTCCCAAAAATTCTATATTACTAAGAGTGATCAAAAAATCTTTAATTTCTGGTAATTCAAGGTACTCAATTCTAATGTTATTATAACAAAGTATTTCTTTATTCGGAAAATTTATTTCTCTAATCGACGTATTACAACAAATACTTTTGACAAAATTGAGTTCTTCTTCTTTTTTTATTTTATCTTTCGAAAAAATTACTTTGATGAATTTTGGATAGGGATGATCGCTAACAAATGTTATTTTATCATAAATATCAAAATAAAAATATCTATTATTTATTTCTACGTAATAAATACTTTTCTCAATTTCTACTTTATCTTTATAAACAAAAAATTCTTCTTGAGTTTCAAAAAAAGGGAGGAGATTGTAAACACAAATTATTAAAAGTAGAAGGTAAAAAAAGGTTAAGATTAACTTTTTCCATTGCACTAGATATCTAGCTCTTTCACCTTATTAGCATTAGATTCAATAAACTCTCTTCTAATAGAGGGATCGTATCCCATGAGTATTTCTATCATCTCTTCTGCCATTTCTAAATCTTCCATCTTTATTTTTACAAGTTTTCTAGTGTCTCTATCCATAGTGGTCTCTCTCAATTGGTCAGGGTTCATTTCTCCTAATCCTTTATATCTTTGTATTCTCCATTTTTTATCCCCATATTTTTTCTTCAACTCTTCAAGTTCTTCGTCGGAATAAAGATAAAAATGTTGTTTACCAATCTCAAATCTATACAGAGGAGGTTGAGCAATGTATACATATCCTTCCTCTATTAAAGAACGCATGTATTTGTGAAAAAGCGTCAACACTAAAGTTCTAATATGTGCGCCATCAACATCTGCATCAGTCATGATAATGATTTTACCGTATCTCAATTTAGACAAATTGAACTCTTCTCCTATACCAGTTCCTAATGCAATGATAATATTCGAAACTTGTTCATTTTTTAAAAGTTTTAAAAAATCAGTTTTTTCTGCATTTAGAATTTTCCCCCTCAAAGGTAAAATCGCCTGGTACATTCTATCCCTAGCTTGTTTGGCATTTCCCCCAGCCGAATCTCCTTCAACTATAAAAAGTTCTGATTCGTTTAAATCCCTCGATGTACAATCTGCCAATTTGCCTGGTAGAGTTGTATTTTCGAATATTGTTTTTCTTTTAATGCTGTCTCTGGCTCTTTTAGCAGCAAGTCTTTTTTTATATGCTAAAAACATTCTTTCAAAAATATTTTTTGCTTCTTTTATATTTGCATCAAAATATAAAGATAATTTCTCTGTAGTTATTTGATTTACTGCTTCTCTGGCAACTTTAGATCCCAATCTTCCCTTTGTTTGACCTTCGAAAACAGGATTGGGCATTTTTATATGTATTATGGCTAATAATCCTTCTCTCACATCTTCTCCACTAAAATTCTCGTCTTTTTCCTTTAAAACATTGTACTTTCTTGCATATTCATTTGATAATCTTGTTAGAGCTTGTTTGAATCCAGATTCATGTTCCCCGCCATCGATAGTCCTAATGTTGTTCACAAAAGAGATTACTTCGCTTTCTTCAGAATCCGTATAGACAAAAGCTGCTTCCACTTGAATTTCTGACTCCACTTTACTATATTGATATGATCCGTACATGTAAACCGGCTCGGAAATAGAATTCATCTTCCGCCGTTTCAAGATGTAATTTATAAATTCGTTCAAACCGCCAAGAAAATGAAATTCTTGCTTGTAATCTCTTTTTCTATCTTCAAAGATAACTTTCAAGTTAGGATTTAAAAAGGCTATTTCTTTCAACCTATTCTCTATTAATCGTGATTCAACAGTTATATCTCCATCATCGAATATTTCTTTATCAGGGAGAAATTTCACAACAGTCCCACTCTTGTCTGTTTCGCCTACAATAATTACATCTGTTTGAGGAACACCTCTTGCATACTTTTGATAGTATATTTTCCCGTCTCTGTAAACCTTTACCTCCATATATTCGGACAAAGCGTTAACAACCGATGCTCCTACTCCATGAAGTCCTCCACTAACCTTATAGGCTTTTTTATCAAACTTTCCACCAGCATGAAGCGAAGTCATAACTAACTCCAATGTATTTTTATTTTCAGTTGGATGTATATCTACAGGTATACCTCTTCCGTTATCCTCAACTTCAATAGAATCATCCTCATTCAAAGTAACTCGAATTGTATCACAAAACCCGTTAACATGCTCATCTATGGCGTTATCGATTATTTCATAAACCATATGGTTTAACCCTGTTTTACCCGTTGATCCTATGTACATTCCAGGTCTTAACCTAACAGGTTCTAACCCTTTCAAGACCTTTATATCGTTTCCAGAATAAGTTTTTTCTACCATTTAAACACCTCCACAAGCGTTTCTCAAGAAACAATTCTAATTCTATTTATCGTTTCATTTTCCAGAATAGAATTTATCGCGTTCAATAATAATTTTTCCCTAAAAAGTATTTCCTGTTTAACATAATTGTCAGCACAGGCTATTTCCACTATCTTATCTTTTAAGAGATAATTTTTAACTGTTACATTTTTTGATAAATTCTCAGGAATATACTTAGGTAATTCTTCTCTTAATCTTTTTATTATATATATTTTTTTGTAAACCAAATTTTTTTTAGAAAGTTGTTTTAAAACACCTTCAAATTTTTCCTCCATTTTAGACCATCTTAATAGTAAAGTATTCCTCTCAATCTTCTATTTTTTCTGTTATAAAATCTTTCCAATTGTCAAGAATAGCTTCCGTTACTACACCAGGTACAGTAAAAGTAAAATCAGGAAAAATTCTTCTAACAGGTACTACACCTCTTGAAGTGTGGGTAAGAAATACTTCCTCGGCAGATAAAAGTTCCCATACTTGAACATTTGCTTTCTCTTCAACTTCTAAAGATAAATCATTTGCTAACTCAAGGACATCTTCTCTAGTTATCCCTGGTAATATCCCCGATGAAATATGAGGAGTCAATAAAACACCTCCACTGACATAAAAAATATTAGAGTATGTACCTTCGGTTACATTACCGAACTCATTTAAAACGATGGAATCATAATAATAATCATATTTTTTATGGATGTATTTGATTGAACCATTTAAAGGTGTTTTTACATAATAAGGAATAATAGGAGACGAAGTTTTTCTTTCTCTCGCTATATTAACTACAACACCTTCTTCGATCAAATCTACATCCTCTTTCAACTCTTCAACAAAGCAATAAAATGTTTTATATTTAGAAGTGAAAGGAGTTACATATATTTTAAATCTGAATTCTTCATAATTATGAATCTTTTTTGCCTGATTTAAAATTATTTTTATCTTTTCAAGAGGTGGTATTTCAAATGCCATAAAATCAGCAGATCGTTTCAATCTATCATAATGTCTTTTTAAATTGTAAGGAATACCTGAATAAGTTCTAAGTACATCATAAATCGAATAACCATTCACGAACCCTTCATCATCTCCACTAACCAATGGAAATTCTACCCACTCTTTACCATTATAGAACATTCGATACCACCCCTTTATTTTCTTTAGACAAAGAAGATATCACCGTACTAAAAAACTCACCTTTTTCAATTTTTTTCTCATGAAATTGAACATTATGGGGGATGTAATATTCATCGTATCCAAAAAGACCTTTTTTTGAGCTACTTTCTGTTAATACTTTAACTCTAGACCCTAACATATCATTCAAGTAATTTTTTCTTGAGAGATCAGCAATTTTATCCATTTGTGAAAGTCTGTCTTTTTTTTCATTTCCAGGTATCTGATTTTGCATCTTAGCTGCTACAGTTCCCTCACGTAATGAGTACCTAAAACTATGGACTTTTAAAACCTTAAGTTCTTCAATTGAATCAAACAGGATTCTTAAATCTTCCTCATCTTCACCAGGAAAACCAACTATGAGATCACAAGTAATAGAAAACTTTGAGTCGTATTTTCTTAAGTTTTCGATGGCTGTATAAATCATTTTTCTATTATATTTTCTATGCATTGATTGTAAAATTTTATCAGAAAAATGTTGAATCGAAAGGTGTATGTGTTTTTCAAATATTGGATAAGAATTCAATATGGTAGACAAATTGTCAGTAATTATTTCAGGATATAGAGACGTTATTCTTATTCTAATTTCTTTATCAGCAAAACTCTTCCCGATTTGATTTAATAGTTCTTCTAAGGTTTCTGAATTGTCCATTCCATAATATCCCAAATTTGTTCCAGTTAGCACTATTTCTTTATACCCTTTTTCAATAAATTTTTCTATACTTTTTATAACTTCTTCTGTTGGTAAACTGACTATTTTTAATCCTCTCAAGAATCTTATTTTACAGAATGTACATGAGTTAATACATCCTTCTTCAATAGGTAAAAAGATCCGTGTTCTGTCACCATACGGTTCGTTGGGAACTAATATGTCATATTTTTCATTATGGAACCAAAAATGTTTATCTGAGTATATACCTTCTTCACACAATAAACGGTCTATTTGTTTTTTTTCTAAATTACCTAAGACCAAATCGGCGCCTACTTTTTTTAATTCTTCGGGATCAGATACAGAATAACAGCCTGTAGCTATAATCTTGGAATTTTCATTTGATTTTTTTAATCTCCTAATTGTTTGCCTTACCTTTCTTTCAGCCTCTGAAGTTACGGCACAAGTGTTTAAAACGTAGATATCACTCTTACCCATTTTTTCTTCAAATACAATATCAAAATGAGGAGATAGTTTCTCGGCCATCGCTTGACTTTCAGCTTGGTTCATTTTACATCCAAAAGTAATAAAAGAAACTTTACGCTTCATATTCTATTTCACCAGTCAATGTTCTACTAAGTAAACCTATTCTTCTAATAACCCCCACTAATCTTTCATTGTCATCAACAACTGGCAGAACCTTTAATTTATTTTTTATTATTACATCTGCTACATGTAAAACCGTATCATCAAAGTAAACCTTAAATGGCTTTTTTATCATAAAATCAGATACTGGACGATCCAATATTTTTTTTAATCCATTAAAAAATTGATGGCTATCCGGTATAAAAGAAGTAGTTTCCATAAGCTTCAAATACCCCGGAAGTGAGGCGTCAATGATACCACTTTCGCTTAAATATCCCACCAGTCTAAAATCACTTGTAACTATGGGAAGCGCAGATAAATTATGCCTACGACATACCGTAATAAAACGCTCTACTTTCTCATCTTCCATTAAAGACGTTAGATCTCTCTCCATTATTTCCTTAGCTTTCAAGGTAAACACCTCTTTGTTATTCTAATCTTTCAATGGAAAACCTACTTAAACTTCTTTTTATATCTTCTAAAGTTCCTATCTTTTTTTCTATATAATCCGTTTTGGAAATGGCACTAGCCATACCGAATTTTGCAGCTTCAAAATAATTAAAATTATAATTTATAATATAATATATTATTCCCGACATAAATGCATCTCCTGCTCCAAAAAGATGTGATTTCTCAATCCTTTCTTCTGGATTAAAAAGCCAGACACCCTCATTTGTTGTTATCACATCACCAAAAATCTGATAACTCATAACAACTAATCTGGCACCATTTTCTATAATTTTTTTTGAAGCATCAATAAAATCATCTATACTTTCAAGGGTTTTCCCGAAAATTTCTGCTTTTCTTCTAAAGTCTGGTCTAACAACGGTAGGGCAATTATTTAAAATAGCTTTTTCAAAACACGGTCCAATTGATTCCATGTAAGTAGTTTTTCCTCTTTTCTTAGCTTCAAACATCAGATCGGAATAAACATCAGTTTTCAAGCCAGGAGGAACACTTCCTGACACTACGACATGTTCCACTAATGAAAGAGAATTTTTATATCTCCTTAAAAAATGATCGTAATCTTCATCATTAATGAAGGGACCTTTACTGTTTATTAGAGTCATTACTTCCTTCAAGGGATCTATTATTTCAATGTTTTCTCTACTTTCTTCTTCTGAATAAACAAAATTCATCGTTATATTTTCATACGCAGAAAGCTTACTCTGAATAACCCTACCTATGTGTCCCCCCAAAAAACCTGTTACTATCGATTTCATTTGCAAATTAGATAGCATTATTGAAACGTTAATACCCTTACCTCCTGGTTCCATTTTGGAATTTGAAGGATTTTCTATTCTATACATGTTACCTACTTCAAAATTATCAATTATAACTTCTCTATCCAGCGAAGGATTTAATGTGACAGATAAAAAATCGTACTCCATCGATTTCCTCCTAATACCATTATTATTTTACTATTATGGAAACCCCACACTTGCTATAATGCCCTTTTCTTCCCACCCCTCGTTTCTAAGAAAGGACTATGTACTATAACTCTCTATCTTATTAGAATAATCTTTTATTTTTTATATTATACCATATCAAACCTAAGTATTATTAACTGAAAAATTAAAATAACGGGTAGAAAATACCCGTTATTTTAAAAGATAATACTACTTTTGAAGAATCAATATTATGCTTTTTTATCCAGTGCTAATTTTTCTTCATTTTCTGAATATCTTCTCATCCTTACTTTGTAGTTATATACACCTCTTTTTGAAGGATACTTCTCAGCGTAGCCTTCTTCGTACCAAAGTTTATCGGCATATTTTTTCCATTCTTCGGCAAGTTGGTCTAATTCAGGAGCTAATTCATTCACGGTTCGCTCACTACCAGGATGTTGTGGAATAGCGTTGAACTTCTTTACCATTGCCCTGAATACTTTTGGATTGTCTATTATGGGGCATGGTCTAAATAAATTATTGGAATAGGGAATGGTCCTCTTATAAGCCTCAAAAAATGGTGATTTTAAAATATCTATAATTCGTTTTTCCCTTATATTATCCACGGCAAACTGTTGGAAGACACATGGTTCAGCATAACCTTTGGCGTTTATATGTAAATATTTAGCTCCCGCTGCTAAACAACCGTTAGTTAAGAAACCATGATTCCAAAAATCAGCAACAAACGCAAACTTTCCACCTAACCTTAACTCTTCCAATTTGTAGAATCTTTCATACCTTTGTTCGGCAGTAGGTACTAAATCCATCGAAGCATCTGCTCCTACGGGCATAAATTGGAAAACCCATGCATAACTCACATTGTTTTCTTTTAAATATTCCCAAAAATCATCACTCATTATTGCATCGTGATTCTTTCTTGTTGCTGTGACAGAGGCTCCATATATTACCCCATTTTCACTTAAGAGCTTCCAAGCGTTTTGAATTTTTTCAAAAACACCCTTACCTCTTCTCCAATCGGTATCAGCTTCATATCCTTCTACTGATATAGCCAATGTAGCGTTACCCAATTCAGCTAATTTTTTAGCGTTTTCTTCATTAATTAACGTTCCATTCGTATAAAGCAAAAAGTAAGAATCGCTGAACTCTTCTAGTACATCGAATAGATAAGGATATACAAATGGCTCTCCACCTGTTATAATGAAGAAATAGATGCCTAAATCATTGAATTGTCTTATTACATCAAAAATTTCTTCTTTGGAAAGCATATACTTGTGACCATACATAGCAGCGTAACAACCCACACATCTGAGGTTACATGCATATGTTGGAGAAAGCACAGCTAATTTTGGAAGGACTATCCCATATTCATGCATCTTATCCTGTCTCGTTTTTTCACCAACTGCAAATTCGTTAATGATTAGATTGTTTATTATTTTTTCAACAACTTTGGGATTAGATTTCTTGAACAAATTAGCCCAATTCTCCAGCATCGGATCATGATTTTCTGCCCCAGTTGCTAATTTTCTAAGCCCACTTTTTGCAGGTTCCTTAGAGAATTTTGATAATGTCCATAACAACTTCCCAAGTTGATCCACATCAGAATGTCTTACAACGTTGGTTATTAATTTAGAACTTTGTTTAAGTAACATATTTTTCATTGAGTCCACAACTGCCATACCGGACACCTCCTAATTTTTGTCATCTTCTGTAAAACTTAAAATCATTTTTTTAAAATTATTCTTTATTTCATCATTAGAAAATTCTATTCCTACGGCCCTGTATATAACTAAACCATCAAACATCGCTTGCAGCATAAAAGCTTTCGTTTTTGAATTAAATAATTTTTCAAATTTGCCAAGGATCTTTCCGTAATTTTCTTTGAATGTTTGAGTTAAAATTTTCATCATACTTTGATCATGTGTAGAATTTATTAAAATTTCAAACAATCGCATCAATTCTTTTGAAGGAAAAGTATTTAAAATTTGCGAATAAAGATTTGCATAAAAATCAGCACTTGCTTCCACACAATCCTGAGAGGGCATCGATTCATTTTCTTCGAAAAAACCTTGGACTTTTTCTAAAAGAGCACTAAAAGCAGAAACAATTAGTGCATTTTTATTTTTGAAATAGTTATATATAGAACCCTTAGATAAGTTACACGAAGAGGCGACATCTTCCATCGTTAGATTTGACAAACCTTTTTCGCTTATTAATTCCAACGTTTTTTCTGCAATGTATTTTTTTCGTTCTTGCTTATCCAAAATCTTTAACCCCGTGTTCATTTGGATCACCTCTTTTCTGACTGACTGGTCAGTCAGTTAAATTATAAACTATTGTGAAAAATAATTCAAATATGACTGAATTTGTCTAATTTAATAACGTACATTTTATAATAAGTCATAACCCTTTATTTAAAGTCAATAGAAAGCACATATATTAAATAAAATAACAATCGTATGTTCTTAACTTAATATTTTCAGAAAAGATATTCTAATTACATATTTTCGTTGAAAAAGTTACTTTTTTGTTTTTTTGAATTGGTCGACTCTTTTCCTCAATATTTTCCAAAGTGACTCTTAAAAAAATATAGTTGAAAAAACCCAGTTATGTTATAATTTAGTTGAAGAAAATATTTTTTATAAATTATAAGGTGGCAAATGAATGCTATTTTTAGTAGTAAGGGTTGACGAGATCAGTCTAAAAAATAAAAATAAAATGTCTTTTATGCATAAACTTAAAAACAACATCCAAAGCAAAATTTCCCAAAACTTCATTTTCAAGGTTAACAACAATAGAATATATCTAATTCCTCAACAAAATATGGGAATAACCGTTAAAGATATCGATACTCTAAAAAAGATTTTTGGAATACATTCATCTTCAATAGCTGAAAAAACTGAATTAAATATAGATTCATTTAAAAATAAAGTCTACGAAGTAGCAAAAAATCTCTTGAAAGCAACAATTATAGTACTTTTAAAATAAACGTCAATAGAGCCAATAAATCTCTTCCCTACAACAGTCAAGAATTTGCTGGAATAATAGGTGAATTTATATTGAACAATTTCCCTAAACTAAAAGTTGACTTAAATAACCCGGAGCTTGATATAGAAATAGATATTAGAAAAGAAGGTACGATTATATTTGACAATCGTTTAAAAAGACCAAGCGGATTACCCATTGGTACATCTTCAAAAGATTTAACAAAAAACGGAACAATTAAATTATCCCAAAAATTCGCATTGTATAAAACATCTATTTTACCATACGAAGATTCATGTAGCGTATTTATACCTTCTAAACCTGCCACTAAATCAAATACAAATTACATAAAATCAATTGAGGATTCTTTACAACATCTAAGTAAATTGGAAAAAGATGCTTTAGATGAAGTTAAAAAGTATAAGATTGAAGATAGTAAAGTCTCATAAATTGATCACTTTGAATCATAGTCTCATGTATCTTAAAGAAAAGGGAAGAAAAAGGAGGACAATTCATGAAAAAGGTATTAGAAACAATAAAGGCAATATTCTTCACAATATGGTTAATTATCGGATTTCTCGGAGTTGTAATTGTATATGGAAGTTATGTGTTGATAAAAGCCAATATCTTGGAAAAAAGAAAGGGACACAAAGTCTCTCAAGAATATATTAGAAAGGTTGTATCTTGGTTTGGAAAAGTTACTTTTAAATTCTTAAATAGTAAGATTTCAGTTCATGGTGAAGAGAATATTCCTCAGCAAGGCCCTTATGTAGTAGTAGCGAATCATCAAAGCCTTTTCGATATTCCTTTAATTTTAGGATATATATATCCCACAGCTTTTATTGCAAAAAAAGAGCTTTCTATGATTCCTATATTAGGAAATTTCATCAAAAGACTTGGCTCTATCTTCATAGATAGGAATAATTCAAAAAGTGGTGCTATAGCTCTTAAAAAATTTGCAAAAATATCTCAATCAGGGGAAATTATAACTATTTTTCCTGAAGGAACAAGGAGTTTAGATGGTCAAGTAGGTGAATTTAAAAAGGGAGCTCTTTTAATCCCTTTTAGATATAATATAAAACTATTACCTGTCACAATAGATGGAACTATCAAAATGAGCAAAAAAGGAAGCGTCTTTATCAAACCTTCGAATGTTAATCTATTCATACATGAACCAGTCGAGCCAAAACTTTTCGCTAGCGAAGGAGAATTAAGAGAATGTCTCAAAAGCATAATCAGCGAAAATATTACAAGCGAACCTCAACTAGCTTTAAAAGAAACAAGAGCGTAATTTCAGTTTTTTAAAGGAGGTTTTCAAACATGAAAAAAGTAAGCAATGTTACTATGGGAATAGATAAAGTTTCAAATTCACCGATAGTTTTTTTAAAGGTAGAAGATACAAACGTTGTTGTACCAATATGGATTGGGCCATGTGAAGCTGGTGTTTTGGCTTTAATATTGAGAAACGAAGATTTTGAAAGACCTTTAACGCACGATCTCATTGGTAATATTATCGAACAACTTAAAGCTCAACCTATTAAGATAGAAATTGACCAATTCAAGCAGGATATTTATTACGCTAAATTAGTCCTGAAAGATAGTGGTTCAAAAGAGATCTATATCGATGCCAGGCCTTCTGATTGCATAATTTTATCATTAAAAAATAACTTACCTATTTACATAGACGAAGAAATAGTATCCGAACACGGTATTGAAGCTTCTTTTATAAACGCAGAAGAACAAAGCGAGTTCAGACAAGATATTGAAAACTTCGATATAGACGAACTGAGAAGGAAGTTCGAAAATAAAAATAAAACTGAAGATGAAGATGACGAATAATTTTTTCTAAAAGCACGAGGTGAATCAATGGAATTTCTAAAATTATTAGAGTTTAAAGATTTCTTTGACAAGAAGATAAAGAATTTTTTCGAAAATTTGGACCTGGAAGATTATTTAAAAGAGCCACTGTTTTATTACATAGAAAATGGAGGCAAAAGACTTAGACCCTGGATAATATATAACTTCGGACAAATAATCTCTATAAATAAAAAGAATTTAATTGACATTGCGATAGCTGTCGAAATTTTACACTCATCATCCTTGATACATGATGATCTACCTGCCTTAGACAATGCAAAGTTAAGAAGAGGAGCTCTAACAACTCATTTAAAGTTTGGAGAATATAAAGCCATACTAGCTGGAGATTATGGATTCACTCTCCCACTACAGATTGTTGCCGGTTTAGATAATATTAAAGAAGGGAACAAACTTCTCTTAGTGGATTATTTTATAAAAACCATTTTAAAATTATTTCAAGGAGAAATGGAAGATCTAATCTTCGAAAAAGAAGATAAAAATGTAGGTGAGAAAGAAATTCTTGAGATGTATTCAAAGAAAACAGGGGCGGTTTTTGGTTTTTGTTTTGCATCTCCTTTTTTAATGGCTGGGGAAGCAGAGCTTGCTAAAGAGATGAATAAAATAGGAACTGATTTTGGTGTTTCTTTCCAAATTTTCGATGATCTAAAAGATATCTTTACTAAAGAAGAAGATATTGGAAAAGAAACTAATAAAGATGTAAACAAAAAAACTCTTTTAAATTTTTATAATTTTCAAGAAACACAAATAATAGCCGATAATATTTATATAAATGTTTTACAAAAATTGGAAGACCTAAATCTAAAAGAACTATCTCAACTTTTGAAAGAAGTTCGAAAGATTATAGAAACAAGGTAAAAGTCTCAAAAGGAGTTGACTGAGCTATAAAATTCAAACCTTTCAACTTTTTAAATAAAATTAAATATATGGAAAAAAAATACAAAATTCTCTTATCGATTGTTGTAATAGGTATTTTAATTCTTGTTTTTTCTATTATTTTTAAAAACATATTTTTGCCTCCAAATCAGATAACTCCTTCTTCTAACAATATTCAAATAATGGTTCCTGATTTTGCTTTTCCTTCAAAGAAACACATTGATATAAGCGTTGTGGATAAAAGTTCTGCGGAATATCAAGAATTGATCAACTACAAAAATTTTTACGGTGAAATATATAAAATTACTTTCTCAGATGAAAGTAATGAATCCTCTATTTTACCAATTACCTTAAGATACAAGATTCCAAAGGATAATTACTTTGGAGATAACTTCGTCAATTTCTCCTTGGCTTACATCACACAGGAAGAACCTCCTGTTATCTCTGAATTCAGTGGAGAAACAATAGTAAAAATAGATGACGAGTATTACATAGAAGCGCAAACATTCCAAATAACTAAAGTAAATTATATAGGTCTAGTCATTGAATCTCCAGAAGAATCATCCAGTGGGCTCAAGGTTATAAAAGAAGCGCCACCAACCCTTGAACCTGATATTATTTTAATTCCTGGAACTGATATTAATTTCTTAGGAAAGATAATGAATGTACCTGAAAATGGTTATCCACAATCTTTTTGGTCATCCCTTTTTCCAAATAGAACCATTTGGAGTTACAATTACCCACTGACATCTACTAGAAGTAAAAATTACAACGATTCTTTTATCAGTTTTGTTGAAAGAACAGGGATTGATAGTTACATTGAATTTGAAGGAAGGCGTCTCGCTCAAGAACTTTCTAGATTTCCTAATAAAAAGTTTGACATTATTGCACATGGCATTGGCGGATTAATTGCTAGATATGCTTTGGAGTCTACTCAAACAATTCAAAATGTTGAAAATTTAGTACTCATTTCTACTCCAAATAAAGGTAGTAACCTAGCAAACCCCCTTTTTTTCAATTTACTCTTTGGGAAAAACACAGATATTTTATCTCAATTGTTTAATGTTGAGTATAGCACGATATTAAAAATCACTTTGCAAATTGGTTCTTACCTAGATCAAATAAATTCTTACTATGAAGATCTTATTCCTGACTCTGAATTTCTGAACAAATTAAACTCTTTTGGCATAAGAAATGACATCAGATATTTAACGATTATTGGTACTAGTCCCGCAATTGATGAAGATTTATCAAATAAATATATTGCCAGGCTGTATCCAGAATTTGTTCGAGGAAAGGGAGATGGAATAGTAAGTGTTGACAGCGCTAACTTAGAAGGGATTGATAAAACTTACTATTCTCAAAAGAGCTTTTATGAAATTTACAATGATTCAGATGTTTTGAATATAATAGTTAATTTTTTAGAAGAATCCGTCCCTTCATATTCAGTGGAGCCCTTTACAGATGATAATTTCGTCGAATACACATACGAAACAGTAGAAGGTACCCCAACTCCAGATCAAAGTGAAAATCCCCGCCCAACTATTATTTCTACTTTTAAACTCCCTTCAGCGTATAAAGAAAGTACAATTTTGCTCAATTCTGAGAAGCAAGGAGAAATAGACGAAGATACAATGAGCATTATCGAAGTAGGAGAAAATATTTACTTTAAAAGTCCTAATGCTATTTACAACAGCAAACTAGAAAAAATATTTTCAAATAAAATTATGGGTGGATTAGTATTCAACAACCAGTATTATATATCTACTGTTGATGGAGTATACATTTTGAATGAAAACGGCAAAATTGATAAAATTAATTCACAAATACCTTCTAAAGGTACCGAAATTTATTATTTACCAAATGTAGGGTTTTTAAGTGTGGAATATGAACCAAACAATTGTAATGTCTATCTCAACGATTCTCTGATAAATGAAGGCAGCAATTTTATATCATTAAAAGTAATAAATGGGGAAGTATATGTCATCTTTGAGGATAAAATATCAAAACTACAAAACATGGATATTGTGGAAATGATAAATACTTCTACAATTCAAGAAGTTTTGGGAACTCAGTTTGGAGAGATTACTGATTTTGCTTTGTATAACAATGACTACTTTATTTTATTTTCAAACTATAAATTAGTTCTGTGGGATAGTTCAAAAAATGGGTTACAACTCATAGAAGACGGAAACATAGGAAGATTAAAATTACAAATATTTAATGATAAATTATTTGTATTTGGGAAAGATCATGTGAGTTACTTACTTTTAAAAGAAGCTACTTTCCCCGGTTTTTTTCAAAGATCAGATACTAATATAATTGATGTCCTCATCGATAAAAGGGGCAAAGGATGGATGGTTACCAAAAATAACCAAATTGAAATAATTAATTTTTCCTTGTGAGGTGTGTCAACATTAAGAAAGCAATCACTCTGTTGATAATTCTGCTCCACATAATGCTAATATTTGCTGATAATTACGAAGTTGCCTACGAATACTATATGAACGGCTTAAACTACTATAGAAATGCCCAATATGATTTAGCTCAAATTTTTTTTGAGCAAGCCTTGCAACTATCACCTAGATTAGAAAGTGAAATACCAGAAATAAAAATGTATCTAGGATTATCTGCATTTCACAACAAAGATTATGCCACAGCTAAAATATACTTGCAACCCCTAAAAGGTATCCCCATTGTGGATGAAGCTCTAAGTGTTATTGAATCTACATCTCAACAATCAGAGCTTTTAGACACATCAAACCTAAAAATTAATAATACTCAACCGTTGGAAGAAGAGCAGCAAAACTTTAATCTTTTAACCTTTTTTACCATAATGCTAATAATATTTGCTATTTCCTTAGCTGCCTCATTTTTTACTGTTTTTTTGATTCGTCGACATGTTACTTTTGAGAAAAGAGAGAACGAGTTAAATAATATGGAAACTCTGACCAATATAAACAAAGTAGAAACTCAAGGAATCAAATACAAAACAATAGACCAATTTAATGAACCATACATAAAAAACGTTTGGCAAGTATCATCCCCTTTAAAAAAACTTATTGGGATAACTTCAAATGAAGACCCTTCACTAGAAGAAGCTATTGTATCCAAAGACCAAAAAGATGGCAAATTAAGTGAGATAGAAGACCTTGAGAATAAACTTGATAAGGATATAAACGATATCTTGAAAGAATCAAGCCTGGAAGAGATTGAAGAAATTCTAAATGAGTTAGAAGGTAATGGTGACAAAAGTAGAGTTCAAGAACCAGCTACTCTTGAAGAGGAAAGTAACGGAAAGAACCAAGAAGCGTATTCTCATTTGGAAAATGTCATAAAACCTGATTCTGAGATAAAAAATAACTTTTCTTCGATAATGAAAAAAGAAGAAAAAGAATTATTATTTGAAGATGATTTAGATGTTGGGCTTTTTGACATAACTAAGGAATTAGAGACAAAAAAGATTTCTCAAAATAATATACAAAAGTTCTTTCATAAATTATTTTATGACGTTAACAAGGATAAAATATAATTAAAATATTAAATATTGATTTTGTTTTAAATTATTGGTATAATATATTTGATTTAAAATAAAAATTTCAAATGCGGATGTGGCTCAGTTGGTAGAGCTCCAGCTTCCCAAGCTGGGAGTCGCGGGTTCGAGTCCCGTCATCCGCTCCAAAAACGAAAGGGGCTTAATGAAGCCCTTCTTTGTTTGTATGAGGTGTAAAAATGGCTTTGAAGATTGAAAGCGGCAAATTTAAGAATACCAATATAGAAACAGTTGATGATCGTAGGACGAGATATACTCCCGCTACTTTAAGAAGAGCTCTGATAAGCATTTTTGATTTTACAGGAGCTAATTTTTTAGAATTTTTTGCAGGTAGCGGCATAATGAGTTTTGAAGTTTTAAGTAATGGGGCAAAAAGTTCTACAATGGTTGATATTTCGACTAAGGCCGTGAGCTCGATTTTAAAAAACGCTGAATCTTTAGGGGTACTAAATAAAATAAAAGTTATAAAATCAGATTTTAGAAAATCTATTACAAAACTTTCAAATGAACAGTTTGATTACATATTTGCTGATCCACCTTTTAATAACAGTTATGTCCAAGAATTTTTGAAATTCATAGATTCAAATGTATTTTTAATTAGAAACGGCGGCTACATCATTATTGAAAAATATAAGAATGAAAAATCTGATTATATACCTAAAAATTTAATTAGAGAAGAAGTAAGAGATTACGGTGATATTGAAATTCTAATCTTTTTTAAACCTTAAAAAAAGGGCCTTAATAAGGCCCTAATTTGGAAATGAATTCTTCCGGGGACAGAACACTCCAGGAGGGAGGGTAACCTACAAAAGTGCTCTGTAGAGATATTATACATCATGAAATTTTTTTCTCAAAATCTAATTATAGGCAATTACTTTCAATTAGCAGCGATTAAAGTCGTTTAACCCCATTTAAGTCAATAAATCTCAAAAATAGAAAAAATTTCATTATTTGATATTATATTTTTATCAAATGGAACGTTGGAAAAAAGAGGTACGTAATCTAATGTATGCCCAAAAGTACTCCAATTTATACCCACAGGATCGTTTAACGCTTCATAAAAACTTTTGATTATTGGCGATTGATAAGTTACATTTTCTTCTGAATTCTTGGTATCGTAAAACTCTTTTTCTAAATCAAGCGTCAAACCCAATTTTTCTTGAAACTCTTCATAGTTCTTAGATTGGTTAAATGTACTTATCAGCTTTTCATAAGAAAACTCAGTGGGTTGAAGCTTATTCAGCGCCAAAAAACCATCGCCTAAACTCAAACCTCCTGTTGAATGATCCGCAGTTACTATGATTAAGGTTTCTTGAGGATATTGCTTATAAAAATCGATAGCAACTTTTACTGCACTATCAAAGTCTAATATTTCGTTTATCAATGAATAAGTATCATGTGCGTGTGCAGCGTGATCGATTCTTCCCCCCTCTATCAGAATGAAAAAAGGAGAACCTTTAAATTTACTCAACGCATAATTTAAAGTTTCTTCTAACGTAACTCTTTTCGGATCGTCTGTTAAAAAAGTAAAATTTCCATAATACAACATAACAATTTCATTACCAGGAAACGGAATTTTACTTAGTTCTTCTGTGTATAAATATCCATACTCTTTTGTGTTTCTATCCTTAAAATAAGCTTTTCCTCCCCCTATGAAAAGATCAAAATTGCTTTCTAAAAGATCTTGCATTATCTCTTGGTAATCTCTTCTATTTTCAACGAAACTATAAGCTCCCGCCGGGGTAGCATCGATGATGGTGTTAGTTGTTATGACACCAATTTTGTACCCTCGTTTTTTTAATTCATAAGTAATGGGCAGTATCTTTTCATCATCAGGATTAATGTTTATCCTGTCGTTGTAGGTTTTTTCTTTAGATAAAATTGCCGTTATGGCTGCTGCTGAATCCGTTACTCCGTTAATCGAAGAAGTTTCAACCATTCCATAGTAAGGTAGTTCAAGCATGTGCAGTTGATCTGTGTATAAATATTGTTTGTACATATTAGATAACTGCATATGTGGAATTCCCATTCCATCGGCTATAAACAAAAAAACATAGTCAAATGAAAAAGAAAAATACCCTAAAAGGGCAAGGAGAAAAACCAACAGAATTTTTTTCACTTCTAACACCTTCGTTGTTTAATTAATGTTTTCGACTAAATTTTCAAACCTTTTGTCATCTAATCTATCAAAATTATTTAAAATGTATCTTTCTATATCAAATATTTTTTCTTTGTCAAAATCCAACCATTCCATGAAGGATATTACACTTTCCCCATAAGGTTCATCATAAAAACCTGATTTTTTGAGTTCTAACTCTTTCAAATACTCCTCTGGATAAACTTCTCTAAGAAACAATAATGAATTAGTTTCTGCTAATATTTCATGCCAAGTATCCGTTGGGGAAGCCTTCACCTTGTAACCGAAAAAATAATGAGATAACTCATGAACTAAATCCTTGCTAGAATTAACAACGTAGACACTTGGCAAAACTTGAAAAGACCTACTTTGATCCATATAAATAATATACATAGGTTCATCGATTTCTGAAATATTTTCTAAAAAGTCTTTAGATTCAACAACTAACTCCTCTAACCATTTTTCATTATAGAAAAAATTATCAAGGTTATAAAGGTTATAAAGAGTATTTTTATTTTTGAAATAAACCATTGCCGATGAATCGTTACTTTGCCTTTGAACTAAAGAATCTCCGCTTTGACGTAGCAAAAATCCGTTTTGTACATTTAGCAAGATAAACTCCTCAAAAGGTATTTCTTCGTAAAAAAAGATGTTTTCCTCTTTGAAGGTATATTGAATGTCATCATAGAAAATCACCTGTGTTAATCCCGTCGAAAATACTCTAATATTGTTATCTCCTTCATCAACTAAAGTAACAGGATAAAAGAAAAAAAATAGAAATAAAATAAAAACAAAAATAGCGAGTAGAGCACTTTTTCTATTATCGATGCCCATTTTTATTCCTTTCTTCACACTTAAAATATTATCCAATTCTTATACTAATTATTAGGTAGATCACATACAAAGAAAGCAATACAGCTCCCAAACCTCTTCCAACTTTTCTATCTTTTTTCATCATCGTACCAAACAACAAGACTAAAGCCAGTAAAAGACCATATGACACATCAAAAGCAACTGATCTATCCGCGCTGGCACCATTTATTAATGCTGATATGCCCAGTATGGCAGCGATATTGAAAGTATTGGAACCAACTATATTTCCCATCACAATATCATCTGAATGTTTGATCGCTGCAACAATAGCGGTTACTAATTCCGGAAGGGAAGTCCCTACTGCAACAATAGTCACCCCTATCAAAGATTCTGAGATCCCAATACTTTTAGCAAATATAACTGCATTACTTACCGTCAGTTCTCCTCCTATTATCAACATAGCTAATCCTAAGGCAGAAAAAGTGATTATTTTAGCCCAAGACTCTTCTTTTTCAACTTTTTTCATTTCTTCATTTTCAACAAGTTGTTTCCTGACTTGTTGATCATTTTTTGCCATATAATAAAGATAAGCCATAAAAATAAACAAAAAGGTTATCAAAATCATACCATCGTATCGAGTTAATACGCTATTCCCTTCCATTATCATTGCAAATATAACCACTGAAATAATAAGCAAAAAAGGCATTTCTATGTTTACTGTAGATTTTTGAATTTTTGTTGGAGATATTAAAAAAGAGATCCCCAAAATTAAACCAATATTTGCAACATTTGAGCCAAGAACATTTCCTAAACCTACACTGGCTCCTTTTATAGACGAAGAAATCGTAACAACTAATTCCGGCGCACTGGTACCAAAGGCCACCACCGTCAAACCCGCAAATAGTTCGGAAACACCTAGTTTTCTTGTCAATCCAAGGGCTCCTTCTATTAACCTATCTGCCCCTCTTATTAATAGAAAAATACCTAAAGCTATCAATAGAATATTTATCAATCAATATTCACTCCTTTTTTTCGACGATTACTCTCTTATTTCTGAGGTATACAAAAAGCAAAGAACCCAACACTATCAATATAAAGCTTATAACTACAGCAACTCGTAGATCCCCAATATAGAGACTGTCCGTTCTTAACCTTTCAATAGGAATTCGCCCAATAGAATAAAGAATTAAATACAGAGCAGTCACTTCTCCATATGTTTTTCTCTTATTTCTAATAAAATAAAACAATATTAGAAATACCAACAAATTCCATGCAGATTCATACAAGAATGTTGGATGAAAATACTCATAGGCTTCATACCCTGGCATTCTATCCGGTAATGAAATGTACATCTTCCAGGGAAGATTTGTTGGTGAACCGTATGCCTCATGGTTGAAAAAATTACCCCATCTTCCAATAGCCTGAGCTAACGGTAAAACAAAGGTGAATAAATCTAACCCTTGAAGAAATGTAAAGGTACACTTTTTTTTCAAACGTGTATACAAAAAAACTACCAAAAAAGCAGCCAATATTGCTCCATGTATAGCCAATCCTCCATGCCAAATCTTAAAAATTTCTGAAGGATTTTGAGAGAAATATTCAAGATTAAAAAGAACATAATATAGCCTTGCACCTATAATCCCAAATATAATTCCCAAAGAAACAGCTGTGAAAAGATCGTCTTCATTTATTTTTTCTCTTTCAGCTTCTTTTTGAGCAATAAAAGTTGCCAACAGTATGGATGAAGCAATTAACAGTCCATACCATCTTATTTCTAATGGACCAACTGTGACTAAAACAGGGCTGAAATACCATTCCCCAGAAAAACTTTTTGGTAAAATAATTATACTAATGACTAAAAAAGAGGCTATCGAAACCAACAAAGTGCTTAAAAAGACTTTATCTCTTTTCATGTTTTTCCTCCTAAAGACTTAAAAATCTCTATAGAACGTTGACCAAATGTATTGAATCTCCATATCTTGTTTGCAATTCGTGTTTTAAATTAGGATATCTATCGAAACTTTGGATAGTTGCTAAAAATCGCTCTACCTTTTTTCTTGAATTCTCTATTATATTTATATCTTCGACTAAATCCAAAAATTTAAATTCTGGTATCCCGTGCTGTTCCACTCCAAAGAATTTTCCTGGTCCCCTCCATTTTAAGTCAATTTCTGCCACTTCAAAACCATCTAACGTCTTAGAAAAGGAGTTCATTTTACTTTTTATCTCATTGTTGGCATCATCATCTATTACTAAAAAACAATAAGACTGTTTATCACTTCTGCCCACTCTTCCTCTGAGCTGATGCAATTGAGATAATCCAAAACGATCGGGATGTTCGATGACCATTACCGTAGCATCAGGGATATCTATCCCCACTTCTACTACCGATGTCGAAACTAATATATCATACTCTTTTTGAACAAATTTGTCCATCACGTCATTTTTTTCTGAAGGTGAAAGCCTCCCATGCAAAAGCCCCACTTTATATTCTTCAAATACTTTACTTAGCTCTTCATACATACTGATAGCGTTTTTTAATTCTAAGGCTTCAGATTCTTCTATCAATGGATACACGAAAAAAACTTGATTCCCTTGATCCAATTCTTCTTTAACAAATTCATACAAACTTTTTCTGTTGGATTCAGCAATAAGTATTGTTTTAATAGGTCTTCTACCTTTAGGCATCTCATCAATTAAGCTAACGTCTAAGTCGCCGTAAAAAGTCATTGCCAAAGTCCTAGGAATGGGAGTAGCAGTCATTACCAAAATATCTGGATGATTCCCCTTTTTAATAAGTTCAAGTCTTTGATTCACTCCAAATCTATGTTGTTCATCAATCACCACCAACCCTAGTTTTTTAAATTCAACATCCTGTTGAATAATTGCGTGAGTACCAACTACAACATCAATTTCTCCTAATTTTAGCTTTTCTTTTATTAATATTTTGTCGCTTTCCTTAGTATCTCCTGTTAGCAAAACTATTTTCAAACCTAACGGCTCTAAATCTTTTGAAAGCTTCTTAAACTGTTGCTTAGCTAAAACAGAGGTAGGGTTCATAACTGCTGCCTGATATCCAGCTTCACAAACATCTATAATCGCTAGTTCTGAAACAACGGTTTTACCAGAACCAACATCTCCCTGTAAAAGTCTATTCATAGGATATGGAGAAATTAAATCTTTTCTTATTTCTTCATAACTTCTTTTCTGAGCTTGAGTGAGTTCAAAATTTAAAGTATTGAGAAATTTTTTCGTTAATTCTCCTTTTATCTCTTTCGTCTCACCTTTTTTCATTTCTTTCATCTTTAATTTCAGATATATCATTGCTAACTCAAATAAAATTGCCTCTTCGTATTTTAAAGAGTACCAAGATCTTTCTTTGTGATAAATACTTAAAGGGAAATGAATTCCCTTTATTCTCTTTTTCAAATCTAATAAATTGAATTCTTGGACAAATTCTTCAGGTAAAAATTCTTCTAAAAAATATGTCTGTTGGATGGCTTCTTTTGCTATTCTTCGCATAGTTGTTTGGAAGATACCAAAGGTTAATGGATAAACCGGCAGAATTTCACTTTTGAAATCCTCATCACTTTCAATCACTTGAAAATCTGGAGACTTCATCTGTTTCATACCGTATGAATATTCTATCTTTCCATAAAAAGCGGATTTCACACCTCTTTTTAAATAAGATTTAACGTAATCCTGGTTGAAAAAAGTAACGATTATGACTCCACTGTCATCTTCCACAGAAAAGTTGTAAATAGTTAAACCTTTATTTATTTTTACTTCCTCACTTTTTACTACATTTCCTATTATTACGACTTTTTCGTCCTCTTTGGCGTTGAATATTTTAACCACCTTTCTTCTGTCTTCGTAATCCCTAGGTGGATAGTAAAAGAAATCTTTTAACGAAAAAATACCTAATTTATTTAGAATTAAAGCCCTTTTTGTTCCTACTTTTTTTATATATTTTATATCGGTGAGTGGTGCCAATTTTTTTTCTGGTTTTTCCAAAACTTCATCAACTAAATACCGCTCTTTTAAAATCTTTAAGGAATCCTTTAAGCCTTCTAGACGCCTTTCTTTACGTTCTTCTGACAATGTTTTAAGAGGTTTTGTATAAGCCAAAATCTTCTTAACATCTTCTAAAAGGCCATTTTCTTGAATTACTTTGAAATTATTTTTTGCAATGCTATAAAAACTTGGGAAGATCTCTTCCCAAGTTATCATACCCTTTTCTTTCAGTTGAACTATATAATCAAAAGAATTTATAACTTCTTCAATCATTGCTCATGAAAACTCCTACTTTTTGAGAGAATATTTTTCAACATTACTCAATAACTTTCCTTATAATAATTTTATCATCTTTCTTATAAATTTTATATCCATTCAATTCAACTTCTTCAATGTGACCATCTTCTATAAAAGGCTTAACTTCCATCAAAGAAGCATTTTCAACGTAGAAATCTTTGAGGCTACCTTCAAGTGTGTATCCATAAGAGTTTATTTTCAAAAAAACAGAAAATACGATCAAAAACCAACTCAAAGATATCAGCAACAAAAATGTCATTACCTTGTTCACTACTTTACCAACCTTCTTGTAAAAAATTCGTAATCACTGAAGAAACTTTCGATTCTATCTTGATATCTAGTATAATTAGGAGATCCTTCTTCTTTTTGACCCTTGTAATAGTTGTAAACAGCCTCATAATTGCTAACAACATTTTCTGCTAGTTGATTTTTTAAATTTTCATCCCTCAAGGTTGAGTATAACTCAGATAACAATTTTAAGGAACTATCTGGTATCCCTCTAAATTTTTGTGCCATGTAATAGTCCGCTTCTCCCTCTTTCTGGGTTATAAAAATTATTTTGTTTATTAATTCATCTTGTGGATATATGTTTATCAGCCTTGCAGTTAACAGCAAATATTCATAATAAACGTCTTCCCATTCAGGGAACCTATTCCAACCACCAGGAAGGATGTAAATAGCTTGCTGCTCCCAATGATGAAAATTACTGTAAGCTTCATTTTGAAGTTCTTCTACTACTTCTAACTTATCCAGTGGTATATAATTTTTTAACTGTTCGTATAGAACTACGATGTTATAATATATTCTGCCTATCAATCTATAGGCATTTTTTTCATTGAATGATAAGTATGAATACTCCAATTGATTTATGCCATCGTATAGGGTTTGAATTTTTAATGTAATCTGTTTAGCATTGTTGCTTAGGTCGATAGAATAAATCGGTTCTACGGTGTCTCTCAAAATGTTATCAGGAAATGGCATTAAATCAAGTGAGCCATTAAACTCTTCGATAATAAAATCGTAACCATCGATTTCTTTTTCAAATATTTTAGGTAAATCTTCATAAGTAAGAGAATTTTGCCGAATACTGGACGTTAAAAGCTGGGACAGGTAAAATGCCGATTTACCAAAATTAGGGTCCCATTTTAATGATTTCTGAAAATATTCAAAAGCATTATTATAGCTTTGTTCAGCTCTACTTTCATATGATAACTGCATATTTTTATAATCTTCTATCTGCGTCTCTATCTGGTTTATACTCTGTGTTATCCTTTGAAAATTTGCACTTCCTGGAGTGTAATTTGCTAATTGTTTTTGAAGAGTGGATTTTTGAGATTCAAGTTGGCTTATAATATTTGGTATTTGACTTTCAGTAGCGTTAATAAGAGATACCATTGAATTGTATTCACGATTTCCTTTAACGAAGAGGGCCTCGGATGTAACCTCGTTTATTTTGTAATAAGACGCTACTACTCCAACCACAACTAAAGGAATAATCACAAACTGACTTTTTTTGATATTTAAGCTTTTCACATGTGGATGGAACTGTTCTGATACAGCACTTGAGAGGATAAATACACTTAATATAAGGTTGGGATGCATGTGAAATGCAAACTCTGTAAATGCGTGGATTACCATGATAGTGGCACTCCATCCAAATAAGGGAAATAAAAGGATTTTGTTGTCATCATCTTTTTCGAGCTTTAAAACTTTAAAGTATACCACCATTAAACTTACGAGCATTAACACTATTGAAGAAAAACCTAAAATACCTGTCTCTCCCAATACCTGTAGATAGTCGTTGTGAGCCCTTTTAAAATTATTCCATGCATATAAAAACCTTTCGGGGTTTTCTGCCTGTACCTCAGCTAAGTAATGAACCGCATACACTGGATATGTATTTATTCCACTTCCAATTATAAAATGGTTTTTATGGTTCTCATCTGCAAATTGTTTTACAGCGGAAAGCCACGACAAACTTCTTTCATCCCAAGAAGAGACAGAAGTCATTGCTGCGAAGCGGTCTGCAGCAATTACTTCCCCACCTCGGTTGAATGGAGTTTCAAAATTAAACATAAGAAATAAAAAGGCTAAAACAGATAAAACCAAAATTATCCAAATTTTAAACTCTTTACTTTTTACATAATTTTTCAGGGTTTCTTTTTTATTGGAAATGAGGTAAGATATTATAGCGAATCCTAAACCAACAAAAGTGGCAAGGTAAATCGAACGAGTTTGTGCCAACAAAACAACCCAATACATTATGAAAACATTCGCTAAAGCATATATTCGAATGTAGGTATTCGTATTTTTCCTTAAAGTAAAATATATAGAAATTGGTAACAGCTGTGCCAAATAGTCTGAAACAAAATTGGGATTCCCTATAGTTGTTCTTAAGGCTATTCTTTGAGAAGGATCCCCATACTTACCAAAAAACAAATCAAAGCCTAAGAACTTATTCAAAAGTCCATCTATGGCAATAACAGTGCCAGTAACCATAAAAACAAAAAGACCATACTCAATGAATTTAAAATCTTTTCCAAAGCGTGTAGTAATTACGTAAGAAAAAAACATAACAAGAACAATATAAAAAGCTACTCCTACAGACGTTGGAAGGTAATATTTATTCTCCAAGTAGACCGATATTAAAGATAAAAAAGCAGAAATACTGAAAAAAGATAAAAAAATATGTGGATAAGTGAATTTTATTGAAATAGGTTTAGAAAAGTATTTGAACAAATAATAAATTAAAATAACAACCATGAATAAAGAAAAAACTAAATGTTTTTGGGTAGAATACTCATACACCAAATTGGGTATCATTAAAAAAGGTATTAAAGCAAACAAAACTAACAAAATCAATATATCATTAGGAATCTTTGCTTTCTCTTGCAAATAATTTACCTCCTCTGTTGTTCGCTGGTTTGTGCGAACCAATTAATCAAAATAGATTTAAAATTTCTCTGGGGGTTTGATTTGCCGGTTTTCTAAACGATGTTTTTTAATTGTTTTATGGTTTTTAAAAAGGTTTTAGGGGCTTTGGTTCTTAAAGGCATAAGCCTTTAAGAATGTCCTCCTAACTCTTAAAATAGATTTAAAGGTTGTAGGGGGTCTTGGGGGGTATCCCCCGTTTGGTGAACTCCCAAACTCAGATTTTAATTCTTGTTGATTTTTGTTTTTGATCTTTGGGGTTTGGGGTTTACCCCAACGCCCTATTTTAGACCAAAAAAATCAATAACTGCATTTTTAATAATTTCAGCAAAAACATCCACATATTTTCCACTCGTAAACTCATCTACTACTTTAGGGTTACTGATAAATTCCATTTCAAATAAAACAGCGGGGCTTCTAGTATAAGCCAAAACAGCAAACTCCGCAGTATAAACTCCCCTAAGTTTAACTCCATTTACATTCAAATAATTTCCCAATATATTAGCAAACTTCTCGCTTTCATCTAGACTGTTTTCTTTATCCGTTACCCATGTTTCTATGAGAGTCTTATCAGTATTAAAATCCAAATTTTCCCGATAGGCTATTCTTCTCGCATATGCGCTTTCTGAAAAATCAAAATAGTAAACCTCCGATCCATAAACTGTTGTATCTTGAGGATAATCATTCAAGTGTAAACTAACGAATAAATCCGCAACTTTTTCATTAGAAAAAACCGCTCTATCGTGTAAATCAACGTATACATCGCTTGTCCTAGTTAGATAAACGTCAACACTGTAAGGTTTCAATAGTTCTTGAGCTCTTTTTGCTACCTTTAAAGTTATATCTTTTTCAAAAGTTTTGTTTGGACCAACCGCTCCTGGATCTATCCCTCCATGACCTGGATCCAAAACTAAAACTGGCAAAGTGATTTTATCTTTAAAAGAAAGATCTAATATTATCCTACTTTCTTCAATTAATTCTTCTATATCCGCAGAGTTGTTCAGTTTTACTTGTATCCATACTTCTGTTGGCGAATAGTGATACGCCTTTATGTAATTAATCTTATTGTTGTATTCTTCATAGTAATAAGAATTGGGGATTTCGGCACCTTTAATCTTAATCAAATATCCAGATTTATTAACCAAAGGATATATTCCAACATCGTCAGGACTCGAAGAAAGCTCTATTATTATTCTAGCATCAGTTTTTTGTATGATCGTTTTTATTGAAGTTAATTGAGTTAGTGGCAGATTCAAGTATACAGCGGAATCGTTAGAAATTAATTCTAGATTGATCAACTTAGCCATTAATTCTGCGGTTAAATAAATTTCTCCATCAATTATTTTCAGATCATTTGGATCGAAATGAAGGGATTCAGTGCTGTTGATAATGGCTAAACTATTCTGAGGAAAAATGAAAACGTTCCATTTACTATCTTTTACGTAAATCAACGTATCATTATATACATCTAAGGTTCTTCCACTTTTTTCAGAAATAACCTTTAAACTAACATATAGATTCTCCCCATCTTCGAAATAGTAAGCCGAATCTATTTCTCTCCATTGAAAATAAAGTGCTTTTGGAAACGTAATAACCGAGAGAAATAAAAAACCAAAAATTATTAACCGCCTAATTATCCCTTTATTCACCTTTTTATCCCCCTTGGTTGATCAGCCAAAATTTCTAACATTTTTTCTGCAATATCATAATTGGGAAGAACAAAATCCGCATAACCTTCTTGGACAACAGTTTTAGGCATTCCATAAACAACAGAAGTTTCTTTTGACTCAGCTATAACTTTCCCGCCGTAATGTTTAACTTTAAATGCCCCTTTCGCTCCATCTCTTCCCATCCCTGTCAGAATAACTACCAGAGCATTTTCTTTAAAAAACTCAGCAGCTAGGTCAAAAGTGAAATCAGCTGAAGGCCTTACGTTATTAATTTTATCACTTTTGTCTAAAAACAATTTTATTTTATGATCTTCTTGCTTTAAACCTAAATGAAAATCTCCCGGAGCAATATATACAACATTTTTTTGTAAAAATTCATCATCTTCCGCTTCTTTGACCTTTAAGTTTGAAATTTTATCCAACCGATAAGCTAAAGAAGCTGTAAAACCTGCCGGCATATGTTGAACAATAATTATAGGAACATTTAAATTTTCAGGTAGTTGCGGAATTATAACATCTAAAGAACGCGGACCTCCCGTTGAACTCGCTATCAACACAACTTTTTCTCCCAATATATTTACTCTTGCACTTTTCCTTATCTTCTTGCTTCCAACAAAATGGATATTTTTCAATTTTTCGATAGAGACCTTCATACTTTCTCTTATCTTTCTCAACAATTCATCCTGAACGTCTCTTATAGTCCAAGAGGTACTTCCAGCCGGTTTTTGAATAAAATCAAAAGCTCCCTTTTCTAAACATTCTATAGTAATAGAGGCTTCATTTGAAGTTAAACTGCTTACCATAATAACCCTTGTTGGAGATTTTAACATTATCTCACTTAAAGCATCGAGCCCATTCTTTTTAGGCATTTCAACATCTAAAGTAATCACGTCTGGTTTTAAGGACACAGCTTTTTCTACGGCTTCAACTCCATCTTTAGCTAATCCAACCACTTTCATGTCAGGTTCCTTGTCTATAATATCTTTTAGAACCATTCGCATAAAAGCAGAATCATCCACTATTAAGATCTTTATCTGCTCCAAGTATCTTCCTCCTCATTATTTTTCTCTTTTTTTATAAATGAAGCCACATAAATTCAAGAAAAGCAAAAAAACTATTGCTAAGATTATACCATATTGAGGGCTTAGATTGAAAAAAGCGTCACCGAATATAATTATTCCAATCGCAACAGCGAAAATCGAAGTAATAAAAACCGCAGCTGCAGAAACATCTTTTATTATCTTTACCGAAGAACTATAAAAAGGATGGAGAAAATCCAACAGTTTCTCTGTTACAGTATTCACTGTTTCCATTATCAACACTAGCATAACTGTAAATATTAAAAGTATAAACTCTACTTCAGTTAAGTCGGCAAAAATAGCAACGATTAAAACTATTAATCCTATTAAACTTTGTATTCTAAAGTTTCTTTGAGATTTATAAATTTCTATGAGCCCTTTTAATGCATAAGAAAAACTACTTTTTAGGCTCCTATTTTCATCGTTTCTATTCATAACCTTTCCCTAATTTTTTATACATTTTAGTTGACTCTAACGGATACCTTTTTTTATATAAAGCATAACCAATTTTGAGAGCTTTTTCATCAATTTCTAAGTAACTTTTTGATACGTTCGATTTGACTTCTTCTATAAGCCTTTCCAAACTAATTACCTCAGTTACTGAACAAAGGACCCCTAACCCTATCATGTTAGCCACATTTTTGTTTGATAATTCTTCTATAGCTATTTGTGAAGCTGGGACTTTAATTATTTTTTTGGTGATCCTTTCTACATACTGAGGTATATTTTCAACAAATTTTTCATCGTATAATAAAATACCATTTCTTTTGAGATTCCCAATATGACTTAAACCAACATTATGCATCAAATACAATATATCAAAATTTTTAGCTTCAGGATAATCTATAGGTTCTTGATCAAAGAGCACATCACAATAAGAAAGTCCACCTCTCACTTGGGCACCGTAATGTTGAGATTGAACAACCCAAAATCCTTCTTTTACCAGTGCTTTCGCAAATATTATTCCCATTAAGATGTTACCTTGACCGGCTTCTCCACTGAATCTCACCGAATTAGGTGTACTTATTGAACTACTCATTTCGGTGATACCTCCTGTGAAACCAATTTTTTCCTTAATTTTTCATACCTGTCAACGTAGCCTTCTTTTTCAATATTCAGAAATTCACCTATTATAATCTTATCTTCCAAATCATTTTCATCCATTTTTTTGGCTTTGCTCAACATGACAGAGTTATCTTTGAAATATTGCAACATTTGGGTAGGTTCCGTCATTTTGTTGTATCTTCCATAATAAGTGTGACAATTTGTGACTATCTCAACAACCGACATACCTTTGTGTTTTAAGGCGTTTTCTATGTATTTAACGGATAACATGTAATGAAAAACGGTTGATCTAGCAACGTAAGTGGCACCAGAAGTGATTGCAAGATTAACTGCATCAAAATTGCTTTCTAAATTCCCATAAGGGGAAGTTGAAGCGTAAGTCCCAGGAGGTGTTTCAGGTGAATATTGCCCGCCTGTCATGCCATAAATAGAATTGTTGAAGATAATAACTGTTAGATCCATGTTTCTACGGCAAGCGTGAATAAAATGATTTCCTCCTATTGCAAGTATATCCCCATCTCCTCCCATTACTACCACATTAAACTCTGGCTTTGCTAGTTTAACTCCTGTTGCAAAGGCCACAGCCCTTCCATGGAGTGTGTGCATAGTGTTAAAATCTAGGTACCCCGTGACTCTTGAAGAACATCCTATACCCGATACAACTGCCACCTTGTTTTTATCCAAACTTAAATTATCCACTGCTTCCACAAAATTTTTCATTATTATTCCATTACCACATCCAGGACACCATACATGGGTCATTCTATCTTTTCTTAAATACTTAAAGTATCTCTCTATAGGCATTTTATCCCACCTTTCCATTTTGATATTTATTTTGATCATTCGATAACTTTTGTTTGTATGTTACAAGTATCAAAAAACAGTTTTGTTAGACTATCCGGATAACCTTCTCTATAATAAACATTCTTTATTCCCGCATTTATTACCAACCTAGCACATACAGAACAAGGTTGGTGGGTGATATAAATTGATGCGTTATCAGTGCTAATACCGAATTTAGCAGCTTGCATCAAGGCATTTTGTTCTGCATGAAGACCATAACAAATTTCTTGGTTTTCTCCACTTTTTATACCTAAATCGTCCCTTATGCAACCTATATCATCACAGTGAGGAAAACCGGACGGTGGTTGATTGTAACCGGTTGCTAAGATCCTTTTTTCTTTTACAATTACTGCTCCTACTTTTCTATGCAAACAGGTTGATCTTTTACTTACCAAATCCGCTACTTCCATAAAATATTTGTCCCAATCTTTCCTTTTTTTGAATAAGTTGGGATTATTAAAATTTTTATTCTTCAAATAATTTTCAACTTCGTCCTTTTTATCCAAGAAAAAACCTCCCTTAAGTTGGAGATACATCTAATAACTTCTCAAAAACAAACCTTGAAAAGTTTAAACCTTTTGTAGTTAATTTAATAGAATCATCTATAGATATATATTCTTCCAAATTATTTTTTAACTGATTTAAGACATTGTCAACCACATTTTTAGAGAATCTTTGAACCAAAGAATCATAAGTTATTCCTTTTGTTAGCCTCAAAGACATAAATAGTGTTTCTAACAACTCAGCAAACTCGTCATTCGCATTTTTTGTGTCGTATGGAAGTTCCTCATTATTTAATTTTGTAATATATGCTTTAACATCTGAAGTATTGACATATCTTTCGTTGTTGATATGCCCTCCTGCGGAAACCCCAAATCCGACATAATCTAAGTTATACCAATAAAATTGATTGTGAATACATTCTTTTTGGGGTAACGACCAACTTGAAATTTCATATCTATTATATTGCAATTTTTTCAATTGATCATAGATATAATCAAGAAGGTCATATACTAAGTCATCTTCCGGAAGTTTCATTTCCTTGATTTCAAGAAAATGTTTTAAAGGAGTATCATGTGAAGAATCCAATAAATAATAAGAAATATGAGAGGGTTTCATCTTTTCTATAAATTCCAAATTGCTATTAACCGTCTCAAAATTTTCATATGGTAATCCAACAATAAAATCTATATTTATATTGTCATAAAAAGACGTCAAAAGTTTATAAGATTCTAACCCTTTATTAAAATCATGGGATCTTCCAACAGTTTTTAATATCTTATCAGAAGTGCTTTGGAACCCCATTGATATTCTGTTGATTCCTATTTCCTTGTAAAATTGTACTTTTTTCTCATTAACACTTTCTGGATTTACCTCTATCGTGAATTCTTCTAAATCAGATAGGTCCATATGTTCTTGTAACGAACGAAAGGTTTGTAAAATAAATTCTTCCTCAACAAAAGATGGAGTTCCACCTCCAAAATAAATAGTTCTAACCTTCCTACCTTTTAATTTTTCACCTTTCAAGGCGATTTCTTTACTTAAGGCATTAAAATATTTGGCTTTTAAGGATAAATCAGTTGTAGACACATAATCACAATAAAGACATCTCTTCACACAAAAGGGTATATGTAAATATACAGCAATATCATTAGAATTCAAAAAATAAACTTCCTCCTTTTTCGTTGAACGAAAAAAGTAGAGGTAACTTAAGATTTTCATTGTAAAGATAAAATTCATAAAAAAAGTCTTGACCAAAAGCTATTTTTGTACCAATATGCAAATGTTGATCAAATATATTTAATGGAATTGAAAATCCAATATTTGGATACCATTTTTGTTGTATCAGAGACATTCCTACCTCTATTGTATCTACATAGTAACGATCTAAATTAACGATAGGAAAATTAAAATAGAAGCCATTTGAAAAGCCTAAACTAATAGGCATTTCCACAGGCCTATATATCCTAGCCTTTACTTCAAATAGATTTATATTTTTATTGTTAAAAAGAAATAAATTCCCTATAGCATACGAAGGGACATTGAATTTAGCTTGAGTAAAGTTATATATATCATGGTCAAAATTTTTTACCTCAACTCTTTGAAAATTTTTTAATGTCAAAACTCCTAAAAAATTATTTTCAAGTTTGTACTCATATCCTAGACCAAATTCACTATTATATACGGGTACGTTCACAAAGGCTTTGAAAAAAGACTCTCCACTTTTCAGTTTTATCGTTCTGTTGAAGATCTTATTTTCTATATACAAAGAGTGGTAATCGGTATAACCTAGTTCTAATCCAAAATCTTCAAAAGACGATGTGTAAAGTGAAAAGGTTGCACCTTTATTTTCTATCTGAGGCTCAAAAGGAGTGTAACCTACATAAGTCAAAACTATTGTTGAAATAAGCATAAAAGCCCCGATGAAATATAATTTTCTCAAGGTTTATCACCTCGTGGTTTTCTCAATTATCTTCAAGTAATTCTTTGAGTATCTCGTTTGTTTTTTGAGGGCTAGCTTTACCTTTTGTTTCTTTCATAACTTGTCCAACAAAAAAACCTAAAAGTTTCTTCTTACCATTTTTGTACTTTTCAACACTATCGGGATTTTCTTTTAAAATATTTTCAATTATTTTTTTCAATTCATCTTCATTTTCTATTTGCTCTAAACCTTTCTTTTCAACGATCAGTTTGGGGCTATCACCTGTTTTATACATCTGGGGAAAGATATCTTTAGCAATTTTTGTTGAAATTGTATTTGTATCTAAAAGCATTTTCAACTCAGCAAAATGCTCAGGTTTAATCTTTACATTTTCAATAGTATCATCATTTTCTTTCATCTCTCTTAATAACTCAGTCAAAATAAAATTACTAACAAATTTGGCATCCTTTGCTAACTTTACACATCTTTCATAGTAATCAGCTAACTCTTTGTCAGAAGAGAGGATCTGTGCGTCATATTCCGGAATATTGTACTGAGTAACAAACCTTTTAGCCTTCTCTTCTGGCATTTCCGGAATGAGTTTTTTAACGGTTTCGATAAGTTCGTCATTCAAAATCAGTATAGGGAGATCAGGTTCAGGAAAATATCTGTAGTCCATCTCTTCTTCTTTTGTTCTCATCGAAAATGTCTCTTTTTTGTTGGCATCCCACCCTCTCGTTTCTTGTATTAACTCTCGACCTTCTTCTAAATTATTAATAATCCTATCTCTTTCATATTCTAACGCTTTTTCTACAAATTTGAATGAGTTTATATTCTTAATCTCTACCCTTTTACTTACTTCTTCGTTTTCTTGGTTGAGAATAGAGATATTTGCATCACATCTCAAAGCTCCTTTTTCCATATCACCCGTTGAAATATCAGCGTATCTAAGCAAATTTCTTAATTTCTCCATAAATATCCTTGCCTGTTTAGGAGTCTCTATATCCGGCTCGGTTACAATTTCTAAAAGAGGTATGCCTGCCCTATTAAAATCAATTAAACTTTCTTGAGCATAGGAAATCTGATCCCCTTCATGAAGCATCTTAGCCGTATCTTCTTCCATATGCATCCTTCTTATTCTTATCTTTTTGCCTTCAACGTCGATGTATCCTCCACTTACTATGGGATGAAAATACTGCGTAATTTGATAACCCTTTGGCAAATCGGGGTAAAAATAATTCTTTCTATCGAACCTAGAAAACTTATTTATACGTCCATTTAATATTAATCCAGCTTTTATCGCAAGTTTAAGTGCTTCCTCGTTTAATACCGGCAACGTTCCAGGTTGACCTGTACATACTGGACAAATATTAATATTCGGCTCAGCTTCATAATGCTCTGTACTACATGAACAAAAGGCTTTAGATTTTGTTAGTAATTGGACGTGTATTTCTAATCCTATAATAGTTTTATACATAATTTTTCAACTCCCTGGAGGTCTCTTTAAAGAAATTGTCTGCTATAGTTAATAGTTCCTCATCCTTCATATATCGACCAATGAATTGTATACCAAAAGGTAACCCTTGGACATCACCAAAGGGAATACTTATGGCAGGTGATCCATTTAAATTCGCAGGGATTGTAAAAATATCCATTAAATAATAATCTAAAGGTTTTAACTTTTCCCCTATCTTTGGTGGGAGAACAGGAGATGTGGGGGTCATTATCAAATTATAATCGTTTAAAACTTCCTTTATTTTGTCACTCAACAATTTTCTTACTTTTGAGGCTTTTGAGTAATATTGATCATAATAAAGAGAAGATAGATTAAAAGTTCCCATCATTATTCTTCTTTTTACTTCCATACCAAAACCAACTTCTCTAGTAGATTTATACATTCTATTCAAACCTAAGGCATCGTTCCTCAACCCATATTTGACACCATCGTATCTTGAAAGGTTGGATGAGGCTTCAGCAGGGGCTATTATGTAATAAATTGCTACCGAATATTCAAGTTCCGGTATGTCTTTTACGTCAACTATTGCTCCTTTGCTTCTCAAAAAGTTAATAGCCCTTTCAAATTGTTTTATTACATTATCATCTGCATTTTCATGGTAAACAACCTTTGGAATGCAAATTTTGGTTTTGGATAAATCTATCTCTACATCTTTTACGAGATCTTTATCGTGCTCCAACGTGGTTGAATCCTTGGGATCTTTTCCTTTCATAATTTCTGTAACAGTTCTAGCGTCCTTAACATTATTCGCAAAAACACCTATTTGATCCAATGAAGATGAAAAAGCGGTTAAACCGTATCGTGATATCATACCGTATGACGGCTTAAATCCAACAACACCACAAAAAGCGGCAGGTTGTCTTACTGAGCCTCCGGTATCGGATCCCAGAGAAAATGGAACGTACCCTGCTGCTACAGCTGCAGCTGAACCTCCACTACTACCCCCTGGGACTCGTGCCAAATCCTTAGGATTTCTTACAGGTCCAAAGGCTGAATGTTCGTTGGTATTACCCATGGCAAACTCGTCCATATTAGTTTTCCCTACTACTGTAAAACCTGCTTTTAAAAGTCTTTCAACGGCAGTTGCGGTATAAGGAGAATTATAATTTTCAAGGATTTTAGAACCGTTTGTTGTTTTAGTCCCTTCAACTAAAATGTTATCCTTGACCAAAAAAGGTATGCCAAAATAATCGCCATCTTTGTTGCCTTCTGCCTTTTCTATTCTCAAAACTGAATTTATTTCTTTATCTTTTTCATAAATCTTTTTGATACTTTCTTCTATGACATTTTTACCAATCAAATCATCTATGGTCAAATACATCACCTCAAAAAAGAGTTTTAATTAAAATATGTAGTATCTAAAATCGAATATCAAAAGTAAAACAAAACTTGCAATAATTAATCCGTAAGACAAGTAAGAAAACGTTCTCCACCCTTGGTAACTCCTCTTCGTGTACCTTATAGATGTTAACCAACCAAAGGTAAAACCTATTCCTAATCCTCCTAAATGGGCAAAATTGTTTATATTAGCACCTGGTAAGAATCCCCAGATCACGTTTATTAAAATAATGGGGAGTAAAGCGGTACCTGTTACAGGTCTCAATATAGTTGGGGTATCGTGCCTAAATCCCGCCCCAAAAAGCAGACCTATCAATCCGAATATCGCACCTGATGCACCTACAGAGATCGCATTAGGTAAAAATAAGTGGGTTAAAAGGTTACCAAAAATACCTGATAACATGTATATTGAGATAAATCTTTCTTTTCCATAAGCCCTTTCAACTATGTTACCCACGTAAAATAAAGCGATCATATTGAAAAATATGTGAAATAACCCACCATGAACAAACATTGATGTAATCAATCTGAACCATTCTCCGGCTGTGATTAAATTACCCAATTGTGCACCAAAAAGTATGTATATACGTGGGTTAGAAAAAGCGCTTAAACCACCAAATAAAAACATCATTATAAATATCAAAACATTCAACATTATTAAGTAACTCGTGACATTTCTTTGCATCTCTTTCTCCTTTCTTTGTCTATGTGTATGGTATGCCTAGGATTCTCGAAGTTTGATCCCTTTATTGTTCAAACTTTCTAAAATAGATCTTTCGACTTGATTGACTTCTTCTTCTGTCAAAGTTTTATTTTCTGATCTATAAACTATTGAAACGGTAATACTTGTTTTATCTTCTTCTATATTTTTTCCTCTGTAAACATCAAAAATTTTAAAATCTTCTACGATATCTGCCACACTTATTATTATTTCTTGAATCTCTTTAAATTCGATGTTTAGTGGAACAATCATAGAATACTCTCTTTTGATAGCAGGAAAATCTACTTTTCTGAATTCCCTTTTTATTTCTTTCTTACCTTCAAATATTTTATCCAAATTTATCTCACAGATATATATAGGGTCTTTTATTTCGTAATAATTATCGGCTATCACCGGATCAAGTAGACCTAAAAAACCAATTTCTTCGTTGTTGATAAATAGACGAGCACTTTGAGCTTTCAAAAAACCAGGTTGATCACTTCTTACGTATTCTACTTTCACATGAAATTCATTCAATAAGTTTTCTAAAGCACCTTTTACAGAATAAAATGTAACCTCTCTCTTATCCGTGAAATCATCATTATTTTCTCTCCCTGTTGCCACAAAGGCGAGATTAGTAAACTCCTTTGCACCTGTTTCACTGTCTTTATCTGCATGGAAAACTTTATCAATTTCGAACATTTTTATATCTTTTGTTTGGTTTCTATAATTAAAAGAAACTGAATCTAACAAACCATATATCAATTTGGATGACATGTATTCTAATTCTGAGGAGATAGGATTAATCAATCTTAACTCCAATTCGTTTTCCATCCACATTCTGTTGCCATTGTTCAACGGAAAGGTCTTTGCCTCATGATAACCATTAGCCAACATAGTATCTTCTACCTTTTCTTTAAAAGAAACAAAATCTCCCTTACTTCCTATCAATCCATTTAGATTTGGGAAAGCAGGCTGAATTTTTGAGTAACCGTAAACTCTACCAACCTCTTCAACGAGATCAATATCTTGGGTAATATCTGGTCTTTTTGTGGGAATAGAAACGTTCCATTCTTCATCTATTATATCCCAAGGTAAATCAATCATCTTGACTACATCTTCCATTGCCTTCTGCTGCGAACTTTTTTCCACTATTGTGAAAGAGAAATCTAATTTTTTTAATATTTGTTCAATTTCTTTTTCTGCTAAGTCTTTCCCCAACCTATCGTTTATAAAACTTTTTTTAATCGATATTTTTTTATTTTCTATAGGCTTAGGATATATATCCGTTGTAGCTCCTTCTACCTTTCCTCCTGCCAATTCGTTAATCAATTTAATCAATCTACCCATAACCATCTCACTATCGTTTGGATCAACTCCTCTTTCAAAACGATACGAAGAATCAGAGGTTATCTTATGGTAAGTAGAGGACTTTCTTATATTGACAGGATCGAAATGGGCAACTTCTAATAAGATATCTTTCGTATTTTCATTGATGCCGCTTAATTCTCCCCCCATTATGCCACCAAGTGCAATTATGTTGTCACCATCGGTTATAAGTGTTTCTTCCCCTTCCATGGTGTACTCTTTACCATCCAAAAGCAGGATTTTTTCGCCTTTTTTAGCTTTTCTAACTACTATTTGGTCACCTATAAGATCTAAATCGAATGCATGGATGGGGTGACCTGTCTCTAACATTACATAGTTTGTTATGTCTACAATATTATTTATACTTCTTATTCCTGACCTTCCTAACCTTTTAACCAGCCACATTGGGGATGGACCAACTTTTATATCTTTTACAACTGTTGCCATATATCGATTACATTTTTCATATTCTATTCTTACCGGAAACCCCTCACCCTTACTAATTTTTATATAGTCAGGTAAATTAAATCCCACACCACAATCTATTGTTTCTAACTCTTTGGCAACACCTAAGTAAGACAGTAAATCAGGCCTATTGGGAAGTATATCTAATTCCAAAATTTGGTCATAAAGATCAAAAAATTTTACAAAATCCATTCCATTCGGAACGTCATCCACTATTCTGTAAATTTTATCCGCATCCCCAGATATACCTAATTCCTTCAAAGAACACATCATTCCCTCAGAGATAACTCCCTTGAATTCTCGTTCTTCTATTTTTATATTGTTTGCTAAAGTTGCCCCAGGAAGTGCAACTGGAACTTTTTCTCCAATCTTAACTGTAAGATCCCCGGTGACTATATTTTTGATATCTTTCCCTACGTCTATCTTACAAACTACTAAATTATCAGCATTTTCAAGTGGGGTTATTTCCATAATCTCTCCAACTGTTATATTATTAAGATTATTCCCCGCTTTTTCAAAACCTTCTACATCTACCGAGTGGAGTTTTATTTCTTTTACTAATTCTTCGATATTTTTTGTGACTTTTATATAATCTTCAAGCCAATTTAAAGATACTTTCATCGTTACCTCCCTCTAAAATTTTGCTTGCCAATGACGGATAATTGATTATGAATTTTCTATAAACCTAATGTCGTTTTTGTATAATTCTCTCATATCTGGAATGTTATATTTCAACATCGCTACTCTTTCAATCCCCATTCCAAAAGCAAAGCCTTGCCATACTTTTGGATCGTAATTAACGCTTTGAAAAACGTTTGGATGAACTAAACCGGCTCCCAATATTTCTATCCATCCGGTATTTTTACAAACATTACACCCTTTCCCTCCACAAAAGATACAACTGATATCTACCTCAAAACTTGGTTCGGTAAAAGGGAAATAGCTCGGACGCAACAAGACCGAAACTTTATTTCCAAAAAATTTTTGAGCAAAAACTTCAAGATACATTTTTAAATGGGAAACGGAAACATTTCTATCAACATAGAGCCCTTCTACCTGATGAAAAACCGGGGAATGAGTGGCGTCTAATTCATCTTTTCTGTATACCCTTCCCGGGGATATTATAGCCAAGGGGGGCTTACTTTTCAACATAGTTCTCACTTGAACGGGAGAAGTATGCGTCCTTAAAAGCTTTTCTTTGTCCAAAGACAAATAAAAAGTATCCTGCATTTCTCTGGCAGGATGCCATTCAGGAGTATTAAGTGCGTCAAAATTGTACCAAGAATTTTCAATTTCTGGACCTTCAGCTACCGAAAAACCCATTCCAATGAATATTTCTTCTATTTCTTTCCTTGTTTTTGTGATCAAATTCTCTTTTCCTATCTTTCTACGAGCCCCAGGAATCGTAATATCAACCCAGTTTTTTTTCTCCTTTTCTTCTCTTTCTTTTTCTTTCAACTCACTTAACTTCTCATCAAAAAGGGTTTCTAATTCTTCTTTTAGTTCATTTACACTTTTACCATACTCTTTTTTTAATTCTACATCATCGATATCTTTAAGACTGTTCATTAGAGACTTGATTAAACCTTTCTTACCTAAATATTTAGATTTTAGATTTTGAAATTCCTGCATATCTGTTATTTCTTGTATTTCTCTTTTTAAAGTACCTATGATTTCATCTCTGTCTATTGTTAAAGCCATCAAAATCCTCCTAAATTTTAAAAATTTTAGCTTTGAAAAGTACTTTTTTCTGAATTATCATTTGAAATAATCTTTTGATCCAGATATGATAGGTTCTCCCAACATATTAACTACTCTGTCTGTGGTAGCTTGCAATAGTTCAAAAGAATCACTTATCACTAATATACTGCAATCCTTTCTATAATAAGAAATGATCGTTGAAATGTCAGAAAGCTCGTCGTAATTAATATCACACTTTTTTGCTCCTATAAATATCAAATGACGCCTTTTAGGTTTGTTTTTAAGTATGTTGTATATGCTATCTTTCCAAATTTGAGGAACCACTATATGAGTAAAAGATCTTCCCACCCAATTCATACCATTTGCAAGAAATCCATTTATTTTAACTTCCTTTGCGTACTTTTCAGGTTCAGAAATTAATTTAAAGAAATACGATGTCATTAATTCAGTCTCACTGGTATATAAACCTAACGAATTACCTTTTTCCAACTTAATCTCTGGAAAGGTGATAGAAGGTTGTACAATATCCAGCATGATGCTATTTGAAATTTCCTCTTCAATCACCTTGCACACCTCTTTTTATCATTTTTTGAATCTCTCAAAGCACTTATCTATTAAAGCTATTTTAAGACACTATTATCTAATTTATAAAGAACTACTTTTAATTGTAATCAGGTACAAAGGCATAACAATTTTTTCAGTGAATTGATTAATACCAATAGTTATCCCTCCAAAAGAAAATTATACCATAACAATAGAAAAAACTGACATCTTTATTGACAATTTGAAAAAAAGAGTTATAATTACAATATCGATTTCCGATATCGACATTAGATATAAGGAGGGAATAATTTTGATCGAATTTAAAAATGTTTCAAAAAAATTCCAAGATAAGTACGTTCTAAGAAATTTTAATCTCAAGGTTCAAGAAGGGAGTAAAACTCTTATCTTTGGAAAATCCGGAATTGGAAAAACCACTATTTTTAGATTACTTTTAGGATTCATTAAACCAGATGAAGGACAATTACTATACAAAAATGAAGAGTTGAATGGTAAAAATGTATGGGATTTAAGAAGAGATGCTGTGTACATCGGGCAGGAATTAGATATTTCTGATGGAACCGTAAGAGAAATAATTCGTACTATATTGAATTATAAAATAAATCTCAAAGTACCTTTTGAAGAATCAAAATTAATAAAATTATTTGATTTTTTTGAACTACCAGCAAATATTTTAGATAAAGACTTCCAATCTCTTTCAGGTGGAGAAAAACAAAGAGTTTTGATATCTATTTTTACACTTTTAAACAAAAAATTATACTTACTAGATGAGATTACCTCTTCTCTGGATAGAGAAATGAAAAATAAAGTCATAGAATATTTACTATCAAAAAAAGAGTGGACTTTGATTGCAATATCTCATGATCAGGAATGGTTAAATAAAGAAGGTTTGAATATAATAGAAATGGGAGGGAATAATAATGGAACCTACAACTGATATTTCTTTATTTTCACTTGCAATGGCGTATTTGTTAATATTTTTCCCCATTATCTTGAGTTATATTTTTAATTTAAAAATTACCCGAGATACTTTAATTTCAACATTCAGAATGAGCATTCAGCTTTTCATCATGTCTTTAATTTTAGTATATCTTTTCCAATTTGATTATACATGGTTGAATATAGGCTGGTTATTTTTTATGATTTCTTTTGCTGTATTTCGAGTTATTGGTAGCAGCGGTTTAAATTTCAAAAGGTTCGTTTGGCCAGTATTTTTTGCCCTTGGTATTTCTAATTTTATTGTACTCTTTTACTTCGATTTTATAATTTTAAGATTGGATGATATTTTCACCGCAAGATATTTCGTTGTCCTAGGTGGAATGCTCTTAGGTAACGCTTTAACAGGAGATATTATTGGAATTAGTAATTTTTATAAAGATATAGAAAGAAATAAACAACGATATTTTTTTGCTTTGGGAAATGGGGCTACCGTTTATGAAGCCACACTTCCATATTTAAGGAACGCATTAATATCTGCCCTTAGACCAACCATAGCAAGTATGGCTACAGTTGGAATCGTGTATCTGCCTGGAATGATGACAGGTCAGATTTTGGGAGGTGCATCTCCACAAACAGCTATAAAATACCAAATTGCCATATATGTAGCTATTTTAACATCGGTTTCTCTTTCTGTAACCTTAACGATATTATTCACAATGAAAAGTAGCTTCGATGAGTATGGGATACTTCGCCAAGATATCTTTAAAAAATAAGCAAAGGAAGGTGTTCTAAAACGAAAAAAACAGCTATTGGTTTTATAGTTGCTATGGGAATTGTGAGTTTATTCGCAGACATCACACATGAAGGAGCAAGAAGTTTAATCGGTCCTTATTTAGGTTTATTAGGAGCAAGTGCTACAGCGGTGGGAATCATTTCAGGTTTAGGTGAGTTCATAGGTTATGGTTTAAGGTTGTTAACGGGTTATTTAAGCGATAAAACTCATAGATATTGGCTTTTCACATTTTTAGGTTATGGAATGGATCTATTTGCTGTTCCTTTATTGGCTCTTGCCGGAAGATGGGAAATAGCAGCCATGCTAATAATTATGGAAAGAACAGGAAAAGCTATAAGAAAGCCTTCGAAAGATACCCTTATGTCTTATGCAGCACGAAATGTGGGAAGTGGTAAAGGATTTGCCATAGCAGAGGTCCTTGATCAAATTGGAGCTGTCTCAGGACCTGTTATTTTAAGTTTGATTCTATTATTCAAGTCGGGGGATGAGTTAGCAAATTACCGATTCGCATTTGCAATATTATTGATACCTGCATTGATTACTTTAATCTTGTTGTTGATTAGTAGATTGAACTTTCCACAACCCGAGAAGTTTGAAGTGAAAGAGGAGAAAATCAACTTTGAGGGAATATCAAAATCGTACTGGTTGTATTTAGTAGCCATTTCCCTGATTGCTGCAGGTTTTGCGGATTTCCCTTTGTTGGCGTTCCATTTTCAAAGAATTGATATTTTCAATTCAACTATGATACCTTTTATGTATGCGATAGCTATGGGCGTGGATGCTATTTCTGCATTGATCTTCGGCTTCCTTTACGATAAAGTCGGAGTTACAAGTCTTATAATTGCCTCCAGCCTCTCAATATTCTTTTCACCCTTTTCATTTTTATCTGAATCTTCACTGTTAGTGATTTTAGGTGTTATTTTGTGGGGAATCGGAATGGGTGCCCAGGAATCCATTTTAAAATCTGTAGTAGCCGATATCGTCACCCCTGAGAAAAGAGGAACAGCATATGGTTTTTTTAACGCTATCTTTGGCCTTTTTTGGTTCATAGGTAGTGCAGTTATGGGAATCTTGTACGATCGCGCAATCGTGAGTTTGGTTGTCTTTTCCATGATAGTAGAAAGTGCAGCCGTTTTCACTCTTTTTCTGCTTAAATCTAAGCTTGGCAACCCTCTAAATTAAAAAGAAAGGGGGAAATAATCATAAAAGAATCAAAAGATTATATTGAAAAGAATAAATATTTAAATAAAATCTTGAATGGTTTGATTCAAATACATATATTGCACCATTCACAAAAAGCTCCAATCTATGGAAGCTGGATGATTTATGAATTAAAAAGGCATGGGTACAATATTAGCCCAGGTACTTTGTATCCTTTATTACACAAGATGGAAAAAGAAAATCTTCTCACTAAAAGAACTGAAATAGTAGAAGGTAAAAAAAGAATATACTACTCTATTACAAGCCAAGGAGAAAACCTATTAAAGGAATTAAAAGCAAAAGTAAAAGAACTATTTCATGAAATAATATAATTATATAAAAAAGGTGAGATTTGCCTTTACTTTCACATTCAAAAAGTTATGATATAATTAAAAAACATAGAAAAAAGAACGGGGAAAAGATCGACAGAGGGAGGGTATAATAGTGAATTTACAGGAATATGTCTTAAATAAGGCAAAAAAGGCTAAAGATACTTCAAGAAAATTTAGCTCCTCTTCCGAAACAGATAAGATCAGAATTCTTAACTATATTTCGGAAGAGCTAATGGCCAATAAAAACTATATAATATCAGAAAACCAAAAGGATGTCGAATCGGCTAAAAACACTGGGATGTCAAGCAGTCTTTTAGATAGATTGTTACTGAACCAGGAAAGAATCACCAAAATGGCTGAAGGTGTCCAAAAAGTCGCACAACTTCAAAGTAGTGTGGGCAACATCTCTCAGATGTGGAAAAGACCAAACGGCTTGATGATTGGAAAGATGGTAGTTCCTTTAGGGGTAATCGCCATTATATATGAAAGCAGACCAAATGTAACAGTAGATGCAGCTGCTTTATGTATAAAATCTGGTAATTGTGTGGTATTAAGAGGTGGTTCTGAAGCGATTCATTCTAACAATGCCTTAGTAAAAATTATCCACCAAGCTATTGAAAGAGCTGGTTTCTCAAAGGATATAGTGCAGTTCATTGAGATTACAGATAGGAAAGCCGTTGATGAATTGATGAAACTGTACGAATACATCGATGTTTTGATACCTCGAGGCGGACCATCTTTAATTAAAAATACCGTTGAAAATTCTATGATCCCTGTTATACAAACGGGGGCTGGAAACTGTCACGTTTATGTTGATAGACAAGCAGATCTCGAAAAGGCACTAAAAATCGTTGAAAACGCTAAAATAAGCAGACCATCAGTATGTAACGCCGCAGAAAAATTGTTGGTTCACAAAGATATAGCGGAAGAGTTTCTACCAAAAATATATACACTCTTTGAAAAGAAAGTAGAATTAAGAGGTTGTGAAAAAACCTTGAAAATAATACCTCAAATGAAAGCGGCACAAGAAGAAGACTGGTCAACTGAATATTTAGATTACATAATGGCAGTAAAAATTGTTGATAGCACTGAAGAAGCGATAAACCATATAAACAAGTACAGCACAAAACATTCTGAAGCCATTATAACCGAAAATTATACGATCGCTCAAAAATTTCTAAACGAAATAGACTCTGCTGCGGTTTATGTCAATGCTTCTACGAGATTTACCGATGGTGAAGAGTTCGGTTTTGGTGCAGAAATGGGAATAAGTACACAAAAATTACATGTTCGAGGACCGATTGGAATCAACGAATTAACGACCACCAAATATATTATCTTGGGAAACGGGCAGGTTAGATAGTATGAATGAAAAACTGTGTGTAATAGGATTGGGAAAAATGGGGAGCACGTTAGTAAAAGGTCTAATCCAAACAAAAACACTTAAAAGAGAACAAATAATCGGAACAGATCTCTTTGAATACGATTCTGAAAAAAATTCTAATTACTCCGACATAAAAACTATCTCGGATAACGCAAAAGCGGTGAAAGAATCCGACATCGTTCTTTTAGCTGTGAAACCACAAGTAATAGACAAAGTATTGGAAGAAATAAGTTCTTCTTGTGAAAACAAGATAGTTATATCAATAGCTGCAGGAGTAAGTCTGCGCCATTTGGATAAAGCTTTACCAACTTCATCAAAGATAATAAGAGCTATGCCCAACACCCCTATTTTAGTAGGTGAAGGTGTTATTGCTATTAGCAAAAAGAAGAACGTTGACGAAAATGACTTGAAAAGGGTTAAGGAGATTTTGGAAAGCGTTGGAAAGGTATATTTGGTTGAAGAGGATATAATGGATGCGATAACGGCTTTAAGCGGGAGCGGACCAGCATATGTCTATATGATGATAGAGGCTTTATCCGACGGCGGTGTCCTGATGGGTTTACCTAGAGAGCTTTCCACTGAATTTGCCGCAAGAACATTACTTGGCGCTGCAAGGATGGTTTTAGAAACGGGAAAACATCCTGGAGAGTTGAAAGATATGGTTACTTCCCCAGGAGGCACAGCAATTAAAGGAATAGAAGTTTTAGAATCTCATGGTTTACGAGGTATCCTTATGGACGCAGTAAAAGAAGCAACTATAAGGTCAAAAGAACTTAATTCACAAAGGGGTGTGGATGTTGATTGAAAGGTACTCTCTTTCTCCAATTAAAGACATTTGGACTTTAGATGCCCAGTATAAAAGATGGCTTGAAGTAGAAATAGCTGTAATAGAAGCCTTTGAAGAACTTAACCTTGCTCCCAAAGGCACATCCCAAAACATTCGACAAAAAGCAAAATTAGACGTTCAAAAAATATTAGACACAGAAAAAATAGTGGATCATGACGTGATAGCCTTTATAAAAGTGGTAACTGAAGACATGGGAGATGAGGCAAGATACTTTCACAAGGGTTTAACATCATCAGATGTTGTCGATACAGCTTTATCCTTAGCTATAAAAAGAGCAGAAGAGATTATTCTTGATGAGCTAACTCAATACATAGCTAACCTCAAAAAATTAGCTGTGGATCATAAGTATACTATTATAGTTGGAAGAACCCATGGGGTACACGCTGAGCCAACATCTTTTGGATTAAAAATTTTAGGATTTGTTGCGGAAGAAGAAAGAAACAAAGAAAGATTAGAAAAGGCTATAGATAACATTTCCCAAGGAAAACTCAGCGGGGCGGTTGGAAATTATGCTAACATAGAACCAAAAGTAGAGGAAATCGCTTTGAAAAAACTCAATCTCAGACCTTGTAAAGTATCTACTCAAGTTTTACCAAGGGATCTTCACGCTGAATTTTTCAGTGTTTTAGCTATGATAGGAAGCAGTATAGAAAGACTTGCCATAGAAATCAGGCACCTTCAAAAAACAGAGGTCCTGGAAGTAGAAGAACCTTTTAAAAAAGAGCAACGGGGCTCTTCAGCGATGCCACATAAGAAAAACCCCATATTGTGCGAAAGGTTGACCGGGATGTCAAGAATGCTAAGATCTTATCTATCTTCTGCTTATGAGAATATCTCCTTATGGCACGAAAGAGATATTTCTCATTCGTCTGTAGAAAGGGTGTTTATACCGGATGCAACCATGCTTACTTACTATATGTTGAATAAAGCAAATTACTTAGTTGAAAACTTAGTGGTTCACAAAGATAGAATGAAAGAAAACATAGAAAAATCGTATAATTTAATTTATTCTCAACGGGTATTGCTGAAGTTAGTTGAATTAGGGGTAAGTAGAGAGGAAGCTTATAAAATAGTTCAAGAAAACGCTATGAAAGCTTGGAATGAAAGGCGTGATTTTAAAGCAATTTTATTGGAAGATAATAGAGTAAAGGCAAAATTATCAGATAAAGAAGCATTTGAAGATATATTCTCACCTGATTATTATCTAAAAAATATAAATGAAATTTATGAAAGGTTTGAACTTTAGTAGAGGGCTGCAGGCCCATTCCTTAGAAGGGTGGGGAGCGGGGCGAAGGGGCCGCTATTAAACAAGTTTTTAGAATTTTTAACAACGGTAAAAGTGCAAATAATGGAGGCGTAGATAATGAAACTAACTTTAAGTGATTTTGAAATTAAAATCCCAGATATCAAAATCGATAACACTTCAGAAATAAAAATTGGTTCTTATCAAGATTACACCATACAAACGGATGCTTGTGAAATTTTACAATTTGCCTTGGAAAGCAGCAACGATTCAAACAATGTTTTCTTAGTTGGTCCAAATCGTAGTGGTAGAAGAGGTATGACTCGAAAGATAATCGAAAGAATATCGTTAACTCAAAAAGCTCCTCAAGATCTTATGTATGTTTTTAATTTTAAGGAAGAAAAGAAACCCAAGTTGTTGAAACTGCCCGCCGGAGAAGCCAAAAATTTCAAATCTGAATTGCAATCTATTATTAATTCCTCTGTACAAGTTTTAAATAAAACGATGCAGACAGAAGAATTTCAACAAAGGTTAAGTTCGTTAGAAAAAGAATACAACGAGCAGAGGGAAAAATTGTGGTCAGATCTGAGAAAACAGGCTCAAGCTCTTGGTTTTATACTTGAGGCTTCTGAAAAAGGTATAGTGAGCGTTCCAGTGTACGATGGCAAAAAAATAAGCACCTCTGAGTTTGAAAATCTTCCGGAAGAGATAAAAGAGTATTTTCGAAAAAATTCCGAGAAGTTGCGAGAATTAATTGAAAAAACAATGGTAAAGATCACGGAGATGGATAAAGAATACTGGGAGGAAGTTAAAAACTTACGACGTTACTGGGCAGCTTTTAGCTTAGCTAAGCTTTTCGAACCCCTTGAAAAGAAATATCTCAAATATTCTGATGTTTTTGAATACCTTCAAAACTTGAAAGAGGACATAGCTTCTCACCTATCCCAATTAACTTCCGAAAATCAAAATCTAATAACTTATCTTAAAGAAAAAAGATACAATGTCAACATTATAGTGGATAATTCTTATCTACAAGGTGCACCTGTGATAGAAGAAGACAATCCCACTTTTTCAAATTTAGTTGGTAGAATAGAGTATTATTCCCAAATGGGACTCCTTCAAACGGATTTTACAATGATAAAATCTGGAGCTTTTCACAGGGCAAACGGTGGTTATCTAATAATGGAAGCAGAAAAAGTTTTAAGAAAACCTTACGCGTGGGAGGTAATTAAAAGGTTTTTATCGGAGAAAGAAGTAAAAATTGAAAATATTCAAACCGCTGAAGGCTATTCGAGTGTTGAAAGTTTGGAACCAGAACCTTTATCTTTAACCGTTAAAGTGATTCTCATAGGAGAAGAATGGGTGTACAATTTATTAAGAGTTTACGATAGCGAATTCGAAAAACTTTTTCCCATAAAATCACAATTTGACTATGAGGCAGAGTTAAGCAACGAGAATTTAAATAAATTTTTAGCTTTCTTAAGCAACACAGTGGAAGAAAACGATATCTCACACTTTACAAAAGATGCGATTGAAGAGATTATCAAGTACAGTTGTAGGATGAATGGAAACAACAAAAGGTTCTCCTTAAGATTGGGGGAAATTAAGAATCTACTAATAGACTCTTTCAACATTTCACGGAAAAATGGATCAAGCCCATACATAACCGCCAAAGATATAAAAGATACTACAAAGTTTAGAGAAAAAATGTTTTCCTTTCATAAGAAAAAATTATTTAATGCGATAAAAGAACAAAAGATTGACATAAGAACTGAAGGCTCTGAAGTCGGACAAATAAATGGATTGACTGTTTTGGATACAGGAGATTTCACCTTTGGGCATCCCGTCAAAATAACAGCAAAAAGTTACAGATCCTCTTCTGAAAAAATCATAAACATACACAGGGATATCGATTTAAGCGGGAAAATATACAAAAAATCCTCATTGATCATAGAAAACTATTTCAAACATAAATTTTCTTCTTTCATAGAAACAGGTTTCGGTGTATCTTTAAATTTTGAACAAGTTTATTCTATCATCGAAGGAGACAGCGCTACAATAGCAGAAACGCTGGCTTTAATGTCTTCCATAGCTAACATTCCATTGAAACAAAATATTGCCATCACCGGATCTATGAATCAAAACGGAGAAGTTTTGCCAGTTGGAGGAATAATCGAAAAAATTGAAGGATTTTACGACGCCTGTAAAAATCTCAATTTTACTGGAGATCAAGGGGTGATTATTCCAAGTAAAAATATCGATAATATCGTATTGAAAGACGAAATAAATGAAGATATACAAAATGGAAAGTTCCATATTTGGGCTATTGATAATATAGATGAAGGGATCGAACTAATGACAGATTACAAAGCAGGGACACCAAATGAAAACGGTGAATACGAAGAAGGCACATTTTATTACTATGTAAGTGAAAACCTCAAGAAATTATCAAAAGAGGAGAAAAAAGAAAAAGACGAAAAAGATAACAAATAGCTGTGATTAATTTTAAAATCCCCCATCGTATATAGATGGGGGATTTTAATTATAAACCATAAATTGCAGAAAACTTTTCTTTTATATACTCTACAAAATATTTGGGATTAAGAGTTTCACCTGTAACCTTTTTCAAAAGTTCTTCTGGTTCGTACATTTTACCGTACTTATGGACATTCTCAACCATCCAGTTCAAAACTTCTTTTGAATCTCCTTTTTCTATTTGAGATGGATAATCTTTTAGATCTTTTTTCAATTTTGAGAACAATTGAGCACTGTAAAGATTACCCAACATATATGAAGGAAAATAACCAAATTGTCCATTTGACCAATGAACATCTTGCAAAACACCTACTGCGTCGTTTGGCGGCACAATACCTAAATATTCTTTCATTTTATCGTTCCATACCGTTGGAAGTTCATTTACTTTTATTCTATCGTTTATCAGTGCTTCTTCGATTTCAAATCTCAGCATAATATGAAAGTTGTAAGTTACTTCATCTGCCTCAGTTCTGATGAAATCTTTTTTAACTATATTAACACCTTTATACAGCTCATCACTACTTATTCCTTCAAAAGATGGGAAAATATCTTTTAACTTTTTAGAAAAGAAAACCCAAAAATGAGGCCCTCTTCCTATAATATTTTCCCAAAATCTTGATTGGGATTCATGCACAGCCATAGAAGCACCTTCATCCAAAGGAGTCTCTGAAAATTCCTCAGGGATATGAAGTTCGTATAAAGCATGTCCACCTTCGTGCATAGTTGAAAATAAAGAATATCTCAAATCTTTGTTGTTGTATCTTGTTGTAATTCTTACGTCTTTTGGACCAATTTTTGTTGTGAAAGGATGAGCAGACATGTCCATACGTCCAGAATCGAAATCGAAATTCATAAATTTTAACGCTTCCAGGGATAACTCTTTTTGCTTATTTACGTCGAAATCTCCTTCAAAGAAATCGTATCTTGGTTCTTTTCCCTTTTCTAAAAGCTCTTTCAGAAAAGGTAGTAGATACTCTTTTAAATAATTTATTGTACCTTTCACCGTTTCTGTTTTCATTCCAGGTTCGAATAAGTCTAAAAGAGCATCGTATCTATTTTTTTCATATCCCAAAGCCTCTGCTTGCTCTTTTTCTAAAGATACGACTTCTTGCAAATAAGGCTCAAATAAAGAAAAGTTATTTTCCTCCCTGGCTTTTTTCCAAAAATGACCTGCTTTTGAAGTCGTTTCGGCTAATTTTCTGACAAGCTGTGGAGGTAACTTTTTAAACTTATCGAAATCTTTCTTGGTTACTCTTACCATTGCTTGATCAATTTCACTCAATTCATCATAATTTTCCTTCTTTGAAAAATAATCCAAAAATTCACCCATCTGATCAGAAACAGACATTCTAAAAAGTGCCTCCATAAGTTCTCCCAAAGCTTTAGAACGATACTCAAAAGCATTGTTGGGAGCGTTAGTTTCTAAATCCCAGTGCATGAGTGCGATAGCCTGACTGTATCTTGAAATCTTGGCTTGAAACTCTTTAAATTCTTCCAATTTAGACATCTTTTTACCCCCTCTTACATAAATTTTTTCACTCTTTAGATATTCTAAAACTTGTTATAGCGCCCCTTTGCCCCGCTCCCCACCCTTAAGGATAAAGGAGTAACACAAATTTTGTTAGTTATCCTTATTATATCAGATTTCTTGAACTATCACAAAGTTTGCTGTATAATATTGTAACGACAACATAATTATACAAGAAACAAGATTTTCAAAATATAATCCATGGGGGTATATATGAAATATCTACTTACTTTAATTTCAGGTGTTTTAACCGGTTTGGCTATGCCGGGTAATTTATTTTCTTTTTTCATCTGGTTTTCATTGGTTTTCTTTCTTAGAAACATAGCCAGATCAAAAACTCATTATGAAAGATTACTTCATACGATAATATATTCCTCTTCCATGCTTGTAACTACTCTTTGGTGGCTGCTTCCTACTTTGTCTAAAAATATACCCCAAATTTTAAAAAATTATTCTTCAATAGTAGGTTTTTTTGGATACGTTGGAATGATAATACTTTTAATGATACCTTACCTCATCATTTGGCTGTTATCAGAACTTTACCATCGAAAAGATAGGCAATACAATTATCTTTCTTTGGTTTTTTTCTATTCTTTTGCCTACACTGTTGCGGAAATTTTGAGGGGTTTTGGAGATTTGGCTTTTATGGGAGGAAATTTATCCTACGCCCTTTACGATCATACAGGGATAATACAAATTGCCTCAATTATAGGGTCTTTTGGTCTAACTTTTATCATAGTTTTTGTCAATGCCCTGATTGCTTTCGATAATTCACGTGATAAGGTATTTAAAATTCTTGCTATATTTACTACTATATACATTTCTAACTTTGCTATAGTGAGGTATCTACCTCCCATTAATGGCACAAACGATTCCATAAAAGTTGGAGCCGTTCAAACGAATGTTCCTCAAGAGATAAAATACTCCTCAAATCCAATACAAGATTATTCAACTTTTTCTAAGAATATCGAAGAATTTAAAAATAGGGATGTGGATGTAGTAGTTTTTCCAGAATCAACTTTTCTTGAAGACATCTCAAAATCAGAAATAGAAAGTCAAATGGTAAGAGACATTCAAAACTTATACAAACCTGTAATATTAGGACACCCAAGGATAGGAAACGATAACCATTTTAACTCTGCCTGGGTATATAACCCACATGGGAGTATTGAGGGTATCTACGATAAGGTTAAATTAACACCATTTGCCGAATTTTTACCGTATGAAACTATATTTGGAAACTTTGATGTTTTTAGATTATTAAACTATTATACCCCTGGGGAAGATTACCTAACCTTTTCATTGAACGAAACTGATATTGGAGTACAAATATGTTTTGAAACCTATTTCCCGGAAGTCGCAATTAATCAAGCTAAGAATGGAGCAAATTTATTGATTGCAATATCTAACGACGGTTGGTTTAATTCGAAAACAGGCCTGTTTCAACACTTCAGTCAGGGCGTTTTTAGAGCAGTAGAAACGAGAAGAGATTTCATCCAGGTTTCAAATACAGGCTTAACCGGCTCAATCGACAAATATGGAAGAATTACCAACATATTTGAATCCAAAGAAGAAAAAACGGGAATCTTTTTTGTCAATCCAAACGATAACATCTCTTTTTATTCTAAGGCTTCAGATATATTAAAAATCTTATTTTTTATCGGAGCTCTTCTGCTTGCAATTCTTTAAATTCAGTATCCAAATTCTAAATCAATTAAGTCTTTTGCCGTACCATCTTTTAGAAAACTTTTTATATTTTCTACAGTTTCATCGATACTGTACTTTGTAGCTTCAGTGTTATAGCCTCCAACATGTGGAGACAAAACAACGTTATCAAAGGTATGAATCGGATAATTAGCTGGCAAGATCGATGGCTTTTCTTTGGAAGGATAATTGTACCAAACATCTATAGCGGCTCCAGCTAATTTTTTAGATTTCAAAGCCTCGTATAGTGCCTTTTGATCTATAACATCACCTCTTCCAACATTTATTATGTATTTGCCAGTCATCTTATTAAACACCTTTTCGTCGATAAGACCTTTTGTATATTTCGTCAAGGGCAAAGTTACGAATACAATTTCACTTTTTTCTATTACATAATCTAAATTGGAACTAATCTCATCCACATTTTCAATATCTATATTTGCGTTTCTTTTATAACCAACAATTTTACAGTCAAAGGTTTTAAGCATTTGTGCAAGATTTTTTCCTATATTGCCTAATCCCAATATTGCACAACTTTTGTTCTGAATAGATACCCATGAATCTTTAACGCTTTCTCCGGCACTAAATCCATGCCAAATTCCTTCTTTTAAATCGTTATGATAAGGTACAATTTTTCCAAGAAGAGCTAAAGCAAGAGTAAAAGCCCTTTCTGCAACTATTCTAGCATTACCATGACTATTTGCAACGCTAATGCCTTTTTCTTTAAGTATTTCTAAAGGTAATTGGTTCACTCCAGCATAGGGAACAAAAATTATTTTCAAATTCTTTGATTTTCCCAAGACGTTCTCGTCCAAGTCTCCACCAAACACTATTGCATCTGCAACTTCCATTGCATCTTTAATATTGCTGATTTCATCACTATCTAAAAATTCATCGTTGGGAAATAATTTCTTCAATTCACTAATTTTTTCTCTCCAATACGAGTTTAACTTGTTCATAAACAATACTTTCAATTTTTTCAATGCCCCCTCGAAGTGATTAGTTTTTAAGGAAACTGTTTAATGATCCATACTAATTATATCACAAAAAAAGTCGGAATTAAATTAACAATTTTAAAAGCGGCTTTAGCCGCTCTTTTTATATATCATTTTTGAATTTTTGCCAACTCTTCGAAATTTCCCTTCAACGATTTATACAAATTCTTGTAAGCCTCATAATAATCATCGTAAATCTTGATATCTTGATAATTAGGTTCAATAATTTCTTTGAATTTTACCCATTTTAAAACATCTTCAAGCTGTTGGCCATCTCCTACTGCAGCCAACATAGCCGCTCCATAAGCACCACCTTCATCAATCTTTGGCATTTTAACGGGCATTTTGAAGTTTGTTGCAACTATCTTTGCCCAACTTTTATTTTTAGCTCCTCCCCCCACTATCCTCATATCTTTTATTTCAGTTTTTTCTTTTATAAGTTCAAAGGAATCCCTCAGGCCGAAGGTTATACCTTCCATTGTTGCTCTTAGTATGTCGTTTTCAGTATTCAAAGAAGAAATTCCAAAGAAAACACCTCTTGCGTTAGGGTCTCTATGTGGGGTTCTTTCTCCGTTTAAGTAAGGAAGAAAAATAATACCATTTGAACCTGGTACTGATTGGTTTATTCTTTTTTCTATTTCTGTCCAATCTGAACTGTGAAAAAATCGATTCTTTACCCAATTTAGAGAATGAGCGGCTGAAAGCATTACCCCCATGTAGTAATATTTATCTTGTATTACACTGTTAAAGTAATGTATTTTTCCCGATAAGTCAGGTTCTTTTTTATCAGTGAGGGTTAAAACAGTGCCTGAAGTTCCGATACTAACCATCGACTCTCCTGCTTTTGATATACCTATTCCAAATGCAGCTGATGCATTATCTGCTCCCCCAGAAACAACCTTTGTGTTCTTCCATCCCAATTCTTTTTGTAAACTTTCTTTTACTTCCCCTCGAATCCCATAAGAAGGATACAATTCAGGCATTATATCCATATTAATACCAAAAGTTTCCAAAATCTCTTCATCCCAATAATTTGTTTTTACATTAAAACACGCCGTTCCAGACGCATCCGAGTAATCTATACCAATGGTTCCTGTTAACTTAAAAACTACATAATCCTTAGGTAGAAGAATCTTCTTTATTTTTTTAAAATTCTCTTTTTCATTTTCTTTTAACCACAGTATTTTGGGGAAAGTGAAACCTTCTAAAAAGGGATTGCCTATTTTGGAGATAACCTTTTCTTCGCCACCAAAAGCTTCTGTAGCTTCTTTGCACTGTGGGGTCGTCCTTTGATCACACCAAAGGATTGCAGGCCTAATAGGCTCATTATTTTCATCCAAAACCACCAAGCTATGCATTTGTCCGGAAAACCCTATTACATCTATTTGATGCGTTCTAGACACTTTTTTTAATATTTCGTATACACCAATCCACCAATCTTCAGGCTCTTGTTCAGCCCATGCCGGTTTGGGAACTTTCATATCTAATTCATAGGAATAACTATCCAATAATTCTCCTTCTTCAGATACTACTAAACCCTTCAATCCAGTTGTCCCAACGTCAATTCCTAAGTACTTATGCAAACTGATCACCTCATTCTAAATTACCGCTTTTTCTGCAAAATCATCCATTACCCTTAAATTTGCTCCTGTTAGACATGCTGTATCTATATCAAAAACAGGCCTCATAGGCTTTTTGAAAGATTTTAATGCTGGTTTCAGAGCCCGCGTCCTTATAATATTTTCAATCTCTGTGAAATACTCATCCGGAAAAAGATACCCATACCCCCCAAAAATTACAAACTCAGGATTTAAGATATTTATTAAATTAACCGTTCCTACTCCCAAATAATACAACATCTGTTTAATTATTTCATTGGCGTTTCCTTCCTTCTTCTCTGCTTTTAAAAGAAGATTTCTGAATTTTTCTTCGTAATTGTTGCCTTCCAATCGCCCATTGCTGTATTCGTATATCTTAGAAACGGTATCAATTGAAGCAAACGTCTCCCAACATCCTTGATTATTACAAAAACATTTTCTCCCATCTTCATCGATACTCATGTGACCAAACTCACCTGCTGTGTAATTAGGCCCTAAATGAATTTGACCGTCTATAAGCAAAGCTCCTCCTATCCCCTGAGATATGAAAACATAGACTCCGTTGTTTAGGTTGGCAATATTCTTGTTAAAATACATCTCTGCTTGTAGAGCTAACTTTGCCTCATTTGCAGCGAAAATTGGTTTGTCACATTTGGGTAGTTCCTTTAAAAGAGCTGCTTTAAGATCGATCTCACTCCAATTAAAATGAGGTACGTATTCGATAATCAAGTTTTTCCTATCGATCATTCCTGGAAAAGAAAAAGAAAGGCCTACTATATTATTCCCATTAGCATTTTCATATATTCTTTTTATCTCAACAGCTAATTTACCAATAAAAACATTAAAATTTTTTGGGGTTTCAAATTCAACAATCTTATTTATTGAATTATTCATATATCCAAGACCTACGACTGTTTTTTCAACTCCAACCTTAACGATAATGGAAGCAGCAACGCCTTTCGCTGCTTCCAGTTTTATAGGTTTCCTTCCAACCCTTTTAGAAGATTTTCTATCTCCTTCTTCTATTAAGTTTTTAGAAATCAAATCATATGTAATCTTTGTCACCGTACTTTTATCTAAACCTGTAAGCTTAGAAATCTCATTTCTGGAGATGCCAGAATAATATCTGATTAAATTGAAAACCATTAATTTGTTTGAGTATCCCATTCTTTCTGCATTGATTTTCTTTATCTTCAAAACAAAGGCCTCCCAATTTGTCGTCTATTCGTAGATGTATAGATTCAATAAGTTTTCCAAATATTCTTGTCTTCCCGATTTTGGTACTCCCACTTTTTTATCTAGTACATACTCTTCGAGTTCTTTGAAATTAGTTCGTCCATCCACTATCTTTTTACCCATTCCCTCATTAAAAGTATTATACCTTTTTTCTACAAAGTCTTCCAAAACTTTGTCTTCTAAAATCTTGTTGGCTAATATCAATCCTAACGCAAACGCATCCATTCCTGCTATATGTGCGTAGAACAGATCAATATTTTCGTAAGAAGGCCTTCTGACATGTGAGTCAAAGTTCAAACCACCTGGAGCTATCCCACCATTTTTAAGTATTTCATACATTGCCAAAACGTTTTCAAATACGTTTGTTGGGAATTGGTCTGTATCCCATCCTAACAATAGATCACCCATATTAGCATCAACGCTGCCCAATATATTATTTATTCGTGCATACCTTAATTCATGCTGAAAAGTATGACCAGCAAGAGTGGCATGATTTGCTTCTATATTGAACTTGAAATACTTATCAAGATCGTATTTTTGCAAAAATGCATAAGAGCTTGCAACATCAAAATCATATTGATGTTTTGTGGGCTCTTTTGGTTTGGGTTCTATCAAAAATTGGCCATCAAAACCAATTTCTTTGGCGTAATCTACAGCCATGTGCATAAAATTAGCCAAATTGTTCAATTCCAACTCCATATTGGTGTTTAAAAGGGTTTCATATCCTTCTCTTCCACCCCAGAAAACGTAATTTTCACCATTTAATTCCTTAGTTATTTCAAGTGCTTTTTTTACCTGTGCAGCGGCATATGCATACACATCCGCATCACAAGATGTAGCCGCACCCTGCATAAACCTTGGATGAGTGAAAAGATTTGCTGTTCCCCAAAGAAGCTTTATACCCGTTTCTTTCATTCTCTCCTTTATTCTTTCTACTACTTTATCTAATAACTTATTGGTTTCTCTCAATGTCTCTTGTTCATCAACCAAGTCTCTATCATGGGTACAAAAATATTTAACACCCAATTTGCTCATGAACTCAAATGCTGCATCACATCTTGCGTAAGCTTTATCTAAAGGATCCGAAAATTTGTTCCATTCTCTGTTGGCACTTTCGACCCCGAACATGTCCCTTCCTTCTGCGGTGAAAGTGTGCCAGTAAGCCACAGAAAATCTCAAGTGTTCTTCCATAGTTTTATTACCAATTTTTCTCTCGGGATCATAATAGTGAAAAGCTAATGGATCCTTTGATTCCTTACCTACATACTCAACTTTTTTAATATCTTTGAAGTATTCTGCCATTTTAAGACCTCCTATATGTTATTTTGCAAATAGTTATGCCTCTTTCTTTTTATTTGCAACATCAAACCATACCGCAAATATTAATACTAACCCTTTTATTATAGACTGCCAAAACACAGGGACATTCATAAGACTCATTCCATTGCCTAAACTTGCCATAACAAGCGCTCCAATTACTGCACCAACAACAGTACCAATTCCACCCATTAAGCTTGTACCACCTATAACACACGCAGCTATTGTATCTAACTCCGCTCCTTCTCGGGCCGGAACAGAAGCTGCATTAAGTCGCGAAGTAAAAAAATACCTCCAAGAATTAAGCTCTGCCATCATTACGAGAATAACATCGATAATTTATTTATTTTTTTACCATTAGTACTAATGGTAAAAACCACATATAACTATGTTCATTTTAAAATATTTTATTTGATATTGTCAACCATTAATTTATCCAATCAACTAATATTAGGAACAATCACTTTTCAACCTTTTCGCTTTATTTGTTAACATTAAGGGGTTAACCCCTTAAAATCCCCAAATCCAATATCTTTGTTCAATTAAAAATCTTTTTGCACAAAGCTGCAAAATTTTATATCTTAAAACTTCCAACCAATCCTTTTAACTCTGTGGCTAATTCACTCAACTCTTTCGCTTCTTCGTTTATCCCTATCCCTTGTTTTACTTGTTCGTCTATTACACTTCTTGACCTTTCTAGTTGTTCACTTATTTCTGTTACCGCTTTCGCTACCCTGTCCATCGCTGTGCTCATCTCTTGCGCACTTGCACTTTGTTCCTCTGCACTTGCCGTCATGTTTTCTATCCCTTGGTCCATCCTTTCTATCCTTTCTTTTATACGATTGAAACTTTTCTGTACATTCTCCATCTTTTCGTTTATTTCTCCTATCGTTCCTACTACCTTGTTCGTCGATTCGTTTACTTTGTTCGTTCCTTGCGTTATGTTGGTTAGTATTTCGGATATTTCATCCGTTGCATTCCTTGATTCTTCCGCTAACTTCCTTATCTCATCCGCTACAACTGCAAATCCTCTTCCTGCTTCCCCTGCCCTTGCCGCTTCTATCGCTGCGTTTAGTGCCAACAGGTTCGTTTGCTCCGTTATCGAGTTTATCGTTTCTACTATACTTTGTACGTTCTTGGCGTTGCTTGCGAGTGTTTCTACTTCTTTTTGACTTTCTTTCGTCCTTTCTACCGCTTCTTTCACAGCTTGACTTATGCTTTCTATCGTTTTGCTTCCTTCTTCTGCAGCTTTACTTGTTTCATCTGCTTCTTCACTTAGTCTTTGTGCGTCTTGGGATACACCTTGTGCAGCCCTTGCTACTTCGTCTACACCTGAGGTCACTTCTTCTACGTTTCCTGCCGTTTCTTCCGTACTTGTTTGTATCTTGTCCATCTGGTTTTTGAGTTCTTCTGAGTTCTTCCTGCTTTCTTGTGATGAGCGCGTTAGACTTTCTGATGCGTTTTCTACTTTGTCCGATGCCTGTTTTATTGACCCCATGGATCTTCTTAATTCTTTACTCATTTCTGATAGGGCGTTTGCCATCTGACCTATCTCGTCTTTGCTTTTACTTTCAAAGTTTACCGTTAGGTCTCCTTCTTTGAATTGGTTTATCTTGTTTTTGAAGTCTAACAGTGGTTTCGTTATACTCCTTATTAGATAGATGACCATGATTATCGATACTACGAAAGCTACTACGGTTAGGATGGCTGTCAAGGTTATTGCTTGATTGTTTTCTTCTATGAGTGATGGACCTAACGTGTCTTGTTGGACCTTTAATTCATTTCTTTGTTCTTCTAATAGGTTAAGTATCTCTACCCTTGCTTGTTCCATCTGCCCGATTATGGGTTGTTGGGATTCTATCGCTGTGACTATTTGATCAAAGGTGCTTTTGAACTGTTCGACCATGTCTTTCATCTCGTTGAACAGTTCAGTTAATTCGTCTGATACTAATCCTTGCTCTAAAATGGCTATTTGTGATTCTAACTCATCAAAAGCATTCATGACACTGTTTTTGTCACCTACTGATTTAGAAGAAAAATAAACAGAAGCAAGCTCTTTTATACTATCTACTATTTCTAACGAGCTATCAGCGTAAAAAACGAGGGTTGAAATGTTATTTTCTTGGGCTAAGGTTTTAAAGTCAGTAATACTTTGGCGTAATTCATTGGATATATCTTTAAAATCTTGATTTACGAGCCTATTTTTTCCTTCATTCAATTGAACAATTTGATTAAAGCTGTTTTCATAGTCGCCTATCTTTGTGATTATGTTTTGTACTAGTGTAGAATCGGTAGTTTCATCTGTAAAGAAGCTTTGAACTGTATCGATATTCTGAATAATAATTTCTCTTGTTTGTTCATCATAGTTGATCACATAATCTTTGAAGGCTAAAGCAGCTTCAAAAAAGGTGTTTTCTATTTCAGAGATTTGATTCGTTTCATCAGCTAAATCTCTATAACTACCCAAACCATCGTTGGACCTTATCAAAGAAAAGATATTGAAAAATACCGCTGCCCCAAATAAAATAAAAATTATAACGATAATTAAAGTTATCCTTCCCCTTATGCTTTTAAACAAGGTAATCCACCTCGATTTTTATATTAAATTCCGCAAAAGAAGCTTTAATTTTCTTCCAGAATCACATCGCTAAAAAACTTCTTGTTTTGAGGCAAAATTCGAATATCTTCATTAATGTAGAACTTTCCAGTTAACCTTATATCTTCAGAAGAGGATCCCACCATAACTTTAAAATAACCTTTTTCAACTAAAAATTCCATTTTTTCATTATATAGCGCTAAAGTCTCTATTGGGAGATTAAAAATGATTCTTTTCTTTTCTGAAGGTTTAAGTGTAACCCTTTGAAAACCCTTTAATTCTTTTACAGGTCTAGTTACACTGGCTACTTCATCATTCATATACAGCTGAACAATTTCGTCACCCGTTTCTTCACCTATGTTTTTAACATCCATGCTTATTTTCACAATTCTATCGTTATTTTCAATTTGAAGATTCCCATATTCAAATTGCGTATAACTGAGGCCATGACCAAAAGGATATAGTGGTTTGGCAGGTGAATCTGTATAATCTCCCCACCATTGACTCCTTCCTCCAGAAGGCTTGTGATTATAATAAACTGGAATTTGCCCCACATGACGCGGAAAAGATATAGGTAATTTCCCTGAAGGGGATTCATCACCCAAAATAATATCTGCCAGAGCATTGCCACCTTCTTCACCAGGTAACCAAGCTTCAAATATTGCAGAAACATTTTTTGACACCCAGTCTAACGAATATGGCCTTCCGTTTACAAGAACAACAATTACAGGTGTTCCAGTATTTATAACAGATTTTAGTAAATCAAGTTGTACGCCTGGTAAAATCAACGTAGAACTATCACGAGATTCACCAGTTGTGCAATCCAATGTTAACCCGGATTTATCACCTAAAACTAGAAGGGCAACATCAGAGTTTTCAGCAAGTTCAACCGCTTCTTTAATCATTTCTTTGTTGTCATCATTTATTTCACAACCTTTTGCGTAAGAGGTTTCTACATTTAATTTTTCTAATTTTTCTTTCAAACTTTCATATATGGTTTTTATTGGCAATTCACTTTCGGAAAAAGTAATTCCCTCCATTGCAGAAGTACCAAAAGCTCCTTGTTTTAAGGTTTCTAAGTGTGTTAAATAAGTATAATCCCCTGTTAAATTTCTAGCGCTGTTTGCATTCGGCCCAATTACTGCAACTTTTTTTATTTTTGAATTCTTTTTCAAAGGTACTATTCCGTCATTTTTCAATAGAACAATTGATTTTTTAGCAATTTCATATGCAAGTTTTCTATCCTCAGGTGTATCCAAATTATCTGGAACTTTTTCCAAATCGACATAAGGATTTTCAAATAATCCCATCTCAAACTTTAATCGCAAAATATTTCTAACAGATTTATCAATAAATGCTTCGGAAAACTCTCCATTCTCTATCGCATTCTTTAATGGTTCTTTATAACAATCAAAAGAGGGAAGTTCAACATCGATCCCAGCTTTTAACGCTTTTATGGCCGCTTCTTCTTTATTTAACGCTATTTTATGATATTCCATCAATGAATTGATTGCAAAGTAATCGGAAACAACAATACCATCAAAACCCCATTCCTCTCGCAAAATCCTTCTCAACAAAGTTTCAGAGGCTCCACAAGGTATACCATCAATCTCATGATAAGCATTCATAACAGATTTAACTTTTCCTTCCTTAATAGCAGCTTCAAAAGGAAAGAGAAAGGTTTCTTTTAGTTCCCTTTCTGGGATATGAGCTGGCGCCCAATTCATCCCACCTTCAGAAACCCCATAACCCACAAAATGCTTTAAAGTAGCTACTATTCCATTCTTCAAATCATCAGATTGTAATCCTTTAACATATGCAACTCCCATCTTTGCTATCAAATATGGATCTTCTCCAAAAGTTTCCTCAGTTCTCCCCCATCTAGGATCTCTAGTTACATCAACAACCGGAGATAATCCCTGATGTATTCCAAGGGCTTTCATTTGATTTCTTATACTTGTTGTCATTCGCTCTATCAATGGAGGTTCCCACGTACTTGCCGCACCAATCATCTGAGGGAAAATGGTCGCACCTCTCGTCATGTAACCACTCAAACACTCTTCATGCATAAAAGCGGGAATCCCCAATCTTGTTTCAGTGAGAAGAAATTTTTGAATTTTATTTGCTAACTCGGCTGTTTTTTTTGGAGAGAATCCTGTAGCCCCTCCTGGACGAGTTATTTGACCAATTCCTTCTTTCAATAAATTTTGAGCTTTTTCAAAAGAGAAATTACCATTATCAAGAAGTTCGTAGCTCCAAAAAGAACCAAGTTGGGCTATTTTTTCATCCAAAGTCATTTGTTCTAAAAGGTCTTCAATACGTTCTTCTATAGGTTTATCCGGATTTTTGTAAACTTGCATAAAAACTTCCCCCTTGTAAAGTATTTTATCGTTTTTGTTTTTTTCAGTATATTTTTCTCCCTTTTTCATCATAGATCATTGTTTTTCTATAAAAGTATGAATTTATAACATCTCTCCATTCTTTAGCACTTTCCTTCCTACTCCTAAAGGCGCTGTATATTTCTCATATATATTCCATGACTTTAACATAATTTCTGATAAATTATTTAAAACAGTTTCATTATTTCCGAAAGTACATTTTATCCATTCTTCTATAATTTTCTTGCCAGTCAAGGAAGGATCCCAAGCAAGGCGACCAAATCCGTACAAATTTGCTTGTGCTAAAGTATGGCCAGTCCAGTTAATTTCATCCCCTATATTTGATATTCCGGCTATTCCAAAATTCTGTGAATTAAATACAGAACCAGAAACGATCTTTGCTACTGAGGTCCCCTCACCAAATAAGAAAGTATCAAAGTCTTTAACTTCTTTCCATTGGGGAACAAGATAACAAAGATGTTTTTGTTGTCCAGTGTATTCTCGAGTAATCTGAAATTCAAGTATTTGATTTGTTTTTTGGACCCCCGCAAATAAAGGATTTACCTGCGTATCCTCTTTCTATGGTTCCCTCCAAATTATCCCAGTGATTAATAATTCTAAGAGGAACATAAGGGTTTTCTAATAGCTTTAGCTGATCTAAAGTTTTTCCCATTTGTATGTTTTGAATTAATTTGTAGGTACCGTATAGCAAACCTCTATCAGATTTCGCTGCTATTAAAATAAATTTTTTTGTAGAATTTTCTACTTTTTTGATCAAAAAGCCTTCTTCATTTAATGATGTGTATTCTTCTTCTTTTATTGTGTTATTGAAAAATGAACCACCCTCTAATTCCGAAATTATTGTAAAAGTACGTTTAATAGGTTTGTTAGTTATGATGGCTTCTATATTAAAAAATTTCTTTATACTATAATAAAGTTCATTTTTAATAGAATCGATTATATATCCATCGATACTTATTACAATATTTTTAAAATATTCTTTATATTGATCATATAAACTTGGAGTTTCTAATCTTTGGTAATTCAACCAACATTGATAATCTACATCATTTGAATATGGAAACATTTAAACTTCCTCCTAACCACCAAGAATAAAAAGTACAAATTTTTACTTATTTTTCTAAAATAATATTCCCAAAGTTTACAGTGCTCTGATAATTATTCCCAGTTGGGTCATTCCAAGTGGTTATACCTACTCTACTTCCAGTTGCACCTGCATCATTGACTTGAACATCAAATCCAACGACTTCTCCTCCACTTGGGGAAATAAATTTCCAAGAAATTGCTGCTTCTACTATATAACCATTTTCTACAATCTTTGTAGCAGTTTTAAAATTGGCTGCAGAGCCTCCCGTACCAAATGAAGGGGTATTTACGTAATTGACTCTGTACTGTGCATCATCATTTTCGTAAAAACCTGTTTTATTATTATTTTCATCTATGAATATTTCTAATGAATCCTGCTCCCAAGCGTTTGTATTTTCTTTATTAAGAACCGGATCTTCAACAATAGCCAATACATACAAAGCATTTTCATCCCAAAGTACTCGAAAGCTGGCTTTTGCGTTATTTGAGCTACTCGATACAATAGTTTCGGTGATATATTCTTCGTTTTGAGACCAAACCTCATCTATTTCTGCATCTATAACCGGTGTACCGTATTTTGCTGTTCCTACGGATGCACCTTCCAAGGTTAATACTCCATAATTTATTGTTTGCGATTTCTGTTGATTTGTATTATCACTCCAACTATATATGTTCTCTCCGTCTATTACTGCTATGTCAAATCCAATTTTCTGCTCTTTTTCTAATTTTTTCGGAAGATTTATGGAACATTCAAAAGAATACTTTTTATAGCCTGGACTAACGAAATATTCAACTTCCACATCTTCTTTATTTTTCTCAACAGTCCAATCTGGATGAATGATTACCCATCTATCATCTTCTTGTAGGTAAGGTGTCTTGGCATTACTAGGATCAATGAATATCGCCACTCCATCTTCTTCATCACTTGTTTCATTAAAGACTTCACCATAAATAAACAATTTGTTTTCATCCCATATTATTCTGGCATTAAGTTTTTCTTTTCCATTTTCATCATTTATAAATATTGGTTTTGAAAACAAATAATCGTCATCTAACATACCATATGGAATAGCGGTACCTTGAGAGATTGCATTGGATTTTGGAACAATTGGCAAAACAGCTGGTTCTACAATTCCCCAATATGCATATTTCGATTGATAATCTTTATCAAACAAAAGCGGCCAATCATTTCTGGTTTGATTTTTCCAAGAATAGTCGTCTTTAAGACCCCAGAAAGTTACACTGGTTATAACATCATCGTATTTTTTGAGGATATCAAAAAGTTCTTGGTATTTGTACCCTTGCTCAACTAAGGCTTCGTATGGTGGAGACATGTAATTGGATCCTTGATCTGTATAAATACTCATATCAATTTCAGTTATTTGAATTTCTATACCAGGAATAGAACTAAATAACTTAATAGCCTCTTCAACCTGTCTGAGATCCGTTCCAATTCCAATATGCATTTGCATTCCAATCCCATCAATTGGAACTCCTTTTGCTTTTAATTCCTTTACCATGTTGTATATATAATCTCTCTTTTCTGGCTCGTAAGTATTGTAATCGTTATAGAAAAGCTTAGCGTTTGGATCGGCTTCATGAGCGAATTTGAATGCATACTCAATATACTCTGGGCCCATGATTTCATACCAAAGAGACCTTCTATAACCATCTGGTTGATTGGGATCAATGGCTTCATTGACAACATCCCACGCGTATACTTCTCCCTTGAAATGTCCGACAACGTCGTGTATATAAGTTTCCATTCTTGAAAGAAGCTCGTCCTTTGAAATTAAATTTCCATCTTCGTCTTTAAAGAACCACTCAGGTGTTTGATTGTGCCAGACTAAAGTATGTCCGCGAACTTTTATCCCTTTTTCTTTAGCATATTCAATATACTCATCGGCAACTGAAAAATCATAACTTCCTAACTCCATTAAAATACTTTCTGGCTTCATTTCGTTTTCAGCGGTAATAGAGTTAAAGTGCTTTTCGACCATCTTCATTTCAAGAGGATTAACTAGAACTTTGTAAGGAATAGCAACTCCTATATCAAAATTGTCTTTATATTTATCTTTTAAAGCCATAATTTCCCATTCAGGTTCATAGAGAGGAATCGATTTATCTATTATTGAAAAATCATCCAAATAAAATGAGAGCGTAGGATTCGGTGATTCAATATAAAAGATCAACTCTTCCACTACTGCTCCAGATTTAACGGTATAAGAACCTGTCAATTGTGTCCATGTATCCGAAGGAACCTTTTTTTGCCATAAGATCGTGTCGTAGTTAGTATTAGCGTCAGAAGCGTATTTTCTTTGCATTGTGAGAGTGATTAATTGATCTTCCCCCGTATCTTGATATACATATATTTCAAAATCATAACTGGTTCCAGGTTTTAAGGTTTTTGCAAGATTTATTTGTGCGCCATTCCAATTGCTTTTTCTTCCCTCAACAGCTAAAGAATATTTCCCACTATAGGATACTTCATTAGATAGCGAAATAGAGACTTCATCTCCTCTTGGTTCCCAACTATGCTGTTCGTCTTCAAAACTTGTCTTAGAGATCACTCCTGCTCTTTCAACTTTGTTAGTTCCCAGAATCTGAAAGTTGTCTATATAGTATGTGAAGTTACTTTCCAAAGGAGTTACTATTCTCAGGGAAAATTTTTCAACAGGTTCATTAAAACTAAATTTGAACTCTTCATTTATCTCCTTCCAATAATTTGGCATCACAACCTTCTCTGCGATTGTTTCAAAGCGCTCCCCTTTACTATCTTTTATATAGGCTACTATCCTAAATAATTGAGGATCAGGAGAAGTTTGATAAATACGAGTAGTAATTTGGAAATTAGCTGAATTAAAAATTTGCCAATCTTTTGTTAGATCAATTTCTGCTCCTTCCCATCCTGAGGTTCTATTCTCTATCTTTAAGGATTTTTGAGCTTCGTAGGAAAATTCATCTACTACTGTAATCGAAACTGCTTCTCCAACTTTTTCAATTTGAACCGGTTCTTCGAAGTTCAAAACCATCTCATAATCTCCTGGATTTATAAATCCATTTAGACTATTTGTCTCACTTGATCCTCCCAATAGAATAGCAGCCAGTAAACCAATACCTAACAATGATGCTACAAATAATAAATCCTTCATTTTACCACTCCTCCTTTCCACAAAAATAGTCCTGCCTGAGATATTCCAAAACATACTTTAACCTAACCGTTACCTTATGAATCCCTTTTAAAATCAAAATCTTAATTTCACTATGACACATAGATATCGAACTATAAAGTCAGATATCTACCACCTTCTACCTTCACTGGATTACCATCCACTCCTATCCATACTGTTAAAGAAGAAGGATTATAAACTATTTTTTTATTTACACTAAACTTTAAATTCCTTAAAGCTTTCAAATAATCCACAATCTCTACATTTGTCGCATACCAAATTGTTTCATCGTTCGATATTTTTTTGCAAAACTCTTCAATCATATCCCAATTATTATTTCTCTCAAATTCAAAACTGTGTCCCCATACATACAACAAAGGCATAGTTTCGTTAGATTCTAATTTCTTGAATTCTTCATATTTTTTTAACAAGTTATCATCATGATGACAAGTAGGATTCCACCTCAAAAAATGTGTAGGTAAAGAAAAGTTACCATGGGAACTAACTGTTCTTGAATATTCAATTCCCAAATATGGAAGTAATTCTAAAAGTTCTTCATCGTAATCCCCATAAGGATATGACATTCCCCTTATTGGATAGTTTACTAAAGACTCTAATCTTTCCCTATCCTCCATAATTTCCTCAATTATTGATTCCTTTGGTACTCTTGTGAGATAAGGGTGATTTAATGTATGTATAGCAACTTCATGCCCCTCAAAGAGATCCCTTATTTCGGAAGAGTTTAAAAATGGTTCTGAATCTAATTTTCCTGAATTTAAATGGAAGGTACCTTTGATTCCGTACTTATTGAAGATCCTTATCAATCTTCTGTCATAAATTTGTCCATCATCATAACTCATGGTTAAAGCCTTTATTTTACCTTGTGGATAAAAGCCGAAAGATATTTTCATTGTATACTGGCTCCTTCTCAACAATTCTGAAAAATAGAACATTTAGTATCGATTTTTCATTACCAAATTTTGATATAATTCTTACCCTTTTTTAAATTAGAGATTGGACCTAAGGAACTCTTTTCTGGTTTTTGTTTATCTAAAAAGTCTGTGTCTAAAACTAAATTTCCACCATCAGGACGTTCAAAATCAGCATCAACAATCCTAACTCTTTCTAAAGAATTTGTTGAACATACTTTGCCTGCAATATCTTCAAAAGTATCGGGAAGTTCACAAAACATATAAACTTCTTCACCTTTCTCGATAACACTAAATTTCGAATCAAAACTTTTATCAACTAACTTCTCTTTTTCTCTTTCAAATGGTTCCGCTCCATTGAAGTAGGCATTGTTATTAATATACACCGGTTGTTCTATTAACTCAAGAGTTTTAATATCCCAACCTTTTTCATCTACCTTCTTCATGTACTCTTCTAATGATGTTGTATGATTCATATAATGTGATGTCCCAACACCTTCTATACCATCTTTTCCAATGAAGATATTGTTGTAGAAACGATCGTCACCACCGTAAACACAGGCATACCCTGCAACCGTTGTACTATGTGGTCTATGGTATGGAGTATAACGGTTTAATACTTTCCTTTTCTCCATCTTACCAGCAATTAAATTGTTAATGTAGGCACCACCCTGAGACATGTTATCTATTGCATATTCAGAAGCTAAGATGTTGTGATCGATAACATACGGACCATGACTTACTTCCACAAATAAATCACGGTTATTTTTGTAAAATAAGTTTTTACTTACCCTCGTTCCTTGGGCTTGCCAGTCCAGCCATAATCCCAAAGAACAATCATGTATACGATTATGGTAAATCTGAACATCTATGGCTGCATGTAATTTGATACCTGCAATCTCATGTCCCCAAAATTCTCTTTTTATAGCAATTCTATAAATGTGGTTATTGTAGATTTCACTAAAAACACATCCTAAATGACCTACAATAGCATTTTGACCACAATCATAAATTGTATTGTTCCGAATAATATGTGACCCAATACTTTCTTTACTCCATCCGATATGTTCAGCACTAAAAACAGATTCTAATTGATATTGATGCCCAGTTTTGTCTTTACGAGTTGAATGATATAGATGGCCGGTCGAACCTTCCTTACCTATACTTATTGCACTACATTTTGAATCATGAATAATATTGTTTTCAATTATCCAACCTTTGCTCCAATTTGCTCCAATTAATCCAGGTTGATCTGCTGTTGGTGGGACCCATGGTGTCGCAGCATGAGCCATTTCAAAACCTTTCACCGTTATATAATCTCTCCCAATTTGATCTGGATAAAAACAGGATCTGCGTACATTGATCTCTACTAATTCTTCATTTGGGTTCGCACCATGGAAGTTTGCGTATATAGTTGTTTTTTGATCATCTACTTCCGCATACCAAACATACTTTGTTTGCTCTGGATTTAAAACCGGAACCTTTTTTTGTGTCCAATGGTCTACCGTCTCTGTTCTAATCTTAGGATCTTTCAAATCTTCAAAGCTGTTAGCTTCGTAAAATGACATACCGTTTAGATAAACGTCTCCTAAATGTCTCTTCTGATCAGTCGTAACAAGCCAATCACCAAATATCTCTTCTTTGTATGGATTAAACTCACCAAAAAATGAGTTTGGTAATTCACATTTCCAAATATTTCCTTCAACCTTTTGCCAATCTTGGATCCTTTCAGATCCTTTAATAATTACCTTTTCTCCTTCAGCTGCTTGATATGTAATTCTTCTTTTGTTGCTTAATCCTTTGTTTTTAGGTTTTACCCATTCACGATATACCCCTTCGTGAACTATAACTTTATCTCCAGCCATAGCAACAGAAGCAGCTTTATTTATCGTTAAAAAAGGATCTTGTTTAGTTCCTAAAGCTCGATCAAAGCCAGTCTTTGCCACATGATATTCCATGTTTTTTAAATCCCCCTTTTTATTTGTACGACACTTGTTTTATTTTTCTTCCTTATTCTCATACAACCAACAACGGACCATACGGTTTTCTGTTTGTATTTCTGGTGGCATATTATCTTTACACTTTTCCATAACAAACGGGCATCTACCTGCAAACTTACATCCTTTTCTCATGTACTCTTCTGTTTCCAATTCTTTTATACTTATCCGTTCTGTCCATTTCTTTTTCGGATCAGGTTCCGGTATCGATTCTTTTAACATCTGTGTGTATGGGTGTTTCGGATTCATCAGTACTTCTTCCACCCCACCCATCTCTATTATGTTCCCTCTGAACATTATCCCTATCCTGTCACTTACGTAGTATGCGGTCGCTAAATCATGCGTTATGTACAACACACTTACATTGTACTTGTCCCTTAAATCTTTGAACAAGTTCACTATCGACATCCTCAACGATGCATCCACCATCGATACCGGTTCGTCTGCTACCAACAACGATGGTGTCGTTATGAGCGATCGCGCTACCGATATCCTTTGTAGTTGTCCTCCTGAAAACTCGTTGGGGTACCTTCCTTTTACTTCCGTCATACTTAATCCTACCGCCTTTAGTGCTTCTTCTACCCTTTTTCCATTCCCGTTCTTTGTTATCCCGTATTGCTTTGCTGTGTCGTATAGGTATCTGTCTACCTTCCTCAACGGATTGAATGTTTCAAAAGGATTTTGAAATACCGATTGTACTTCTTTCATGAACTCTTTTTTCTCTTCCCATTTTTTTAGGTTTACTATGTCTTTACCTTTGTAGTACACTTCACCTTGTGTTGGTTCAAGAAATCCTAGCAGCATCTTTGAGACCGTTGATTTTCCACATCCACTTTCCCCTGCAAGTGTGAATATTTCATTTTTGTATATGTGAAAGTTCACATCATCTACCGCTAGTAATTTACTTCTTGCAAATCCCCCTCCTACTACGAATACCTTTTGTAGTTTTTTCGTTTCCAACAACTTTTCTTGTGTATTTATTGCCGTTTTATTTTCTTGCATCTTCCACACGCTCCTTTGAGTTCAAAAAACAGGCTGATTTGTGTCCGTCACTTATCTCAACGAGTTGTGGACGTTCCTTTTTACATATTTCCATCGCATATGGACATCGTGGATGGAATGGACATCCTTGCGGTAGGCTCGCTAGTGAGGGGGGTGATCCAGGTGCACTGACTTTGTAACTTTTGTCTCCCATCTTTGGTAGTGAGCCTATTAGAAATTTTGTGTATGGGTGTAGTGGGTTTTCGAATATCTCATCCGTTTCCCCTTCTTCTACAAACATACCTGCGTACATTATCCCCATCCTGTCCGTTATGTTCGCATGTACAGCCATGTCGTGGGTTACCAGTATTATCGTGTTTTTTTGTATTTTTTGTATGTCTTTTAGTAATTGTATTACCGCCCTTTGCGCTACTACATCCAACGCCGTTGTTGGTTCGTCCGCTACTATGATCCTTGGATTGAGTATCGTTGCTAAGGCTATCGTCGTCCTTTGCCTCATTCCTCCAGATAGTTGGTGTGGGTATGATTTTAATACCCTTAGCGGTAATCCCAAGGCGGTTAAATGTTTCTTCAGTGGTTCTTCAAATTCTTTTTCTTCGTCTTTTATCTTTTTGTGTGAGGTCACAAAGTCTTTGAATGATTCTTTTATCCTTATTATCGGATTCAACGCACTCATCGATCCTTGCGGTATGTACGATATGAATTGCCATCTTAATTTCCTGTATTCTTCTTGACTCATTTTGGTTATGTCTATCTCTTTCCCTTCAACTTCGTAGTATATCTTTCCATCTACTATCCTCAGTGGTGGTTCGGCTAAACCACATATCGTTTTTAGAAATGTGCTTTTCCCACATCCACTTTCCCCTGCTATCCCGTATATTTCATCTTCTCGTATACTTATACTTACATCGTTGACCGCTTTTACTTCTTTTTTCTCTTCTTGCATTTCAAATATGTAATACGATTTTAGTTTTTCTGTTTTTAATACTTCCAACCTTTTCACTCCTTCGCCTTACCGATTCTTTGTATCCTTGTCCTTGGGTCTAGGTATTCACTTAGACTTGTCGAGAGTAGGTACAAGGCTACAAACAAGAAGATCGATATTATTACAGGTGTTAGTATCCACCACCAGTATCCCAGTAGCATCGCTTGGTAGTTTACCGCCCAGTGTATCATCGTTCCTATCGTTGGTATTTCTGTGTTGGATAAACCCAATACCGATAACGTTACTTCCATCCCTACCGCCCATATCATGTTGTTTATCAACGTCGAGAATATTACCGGTATTATGAATGGAAAGTATTCTTTTATTACCAGGTTGAACGTCCTTGTCCCTGATAGTATCGATGTGTATGTGAATTCCCTTTCCCTTAGACTTAGTATTTGTGATCGTATTACCCGGGCATCCCACGCCCATCCAAATAGACTTAGTATGAGTCCTAATAGTACCATCGTTAAGTTTTCCCTTATTACCGATGCTATCAGTATCAGGATCGGTAAGAGCGGTATTACCACAAAACTGTCGTTTATCGACATCAATACTTTGTCGGTTTTTCCCCCTTTGTACCCCGATACTAATCCCATTATTATCGCTATCATCCTCGATATTCCTGAGGCTATCAACGCTATCGTTAGTGAGTTCCTTATCGCAAACGTAGATTGCCAGAATAGGTCTTGTCCTTGGGATGTCGTTCCGAATATGTGTGGCCAACTGGGTGGTTTGTCCCTAGGAACCACGTTCCACCTTAGTGGATCGTATGGCGAGAAGAATGAGAGTATTGACATGAAGGCTAAAATACATATTACTATGAACGCAAATCTGAACCTTCCATCTTTCATTAGTTCCTTGAATCCTTCCAACATTATCACCTCATCTGTACCTTACTCTTGGGTCAAAGAGTGGATATATTAGATCTATTATCAGCGTTGCTGACGCTATCCCTATTACCGATAACGAGACTATCCCTATTATTAGGTTGTAGTCGTTTGAGTTTATCGCTCCGTATAGTAACGTTCCTAGCCCTGGATAGGCGAATACTATTTCTGTTATCAATGCCCCTCCAAAGATTTGCCCTAAAGATAGGGCTAAGTTTGTTACTTGCGGTAATAACCCGTTTCTGAATACGTATTTGAAGGCTATCTTTGATTCTTTTAATCCACCGGCTTTCGCATACATCACATAGTCTTCGGCTACTATGTTTGATACTATGAGTTTCATCGTTTGTATGTTGGCTGCTATTCCTAAAACCATCAACGATATCGCAGGTAGAAACGAGTGTAATAACACGTCCGATATGAACGCCCAGTTGAACCCTATTTGTCTTCCAACTGAGTATCCACCCGCCGATGGGAATATCGGTATCAGATAGGCAAATACTATGAGTAGTAGTAATGCAAATATGTAGTAGGGTATGGGCCTTACCACCATCGCTATGTTATCTAATGTTTGTGCCCATGTTTTGTTTTTGAAGTATCCTGCAAGCGCCCCTATTATACTTCCTACTAACCAAGAGATGATTGTAGTTGTTAATAGTAATCCAGCCGTCCAGGGCAGTGAGTCCATTATTAGCTCCATTACAGGTACAGGAAATTGAAAAAGGGATGGACCAAAGTCTCCATGTAGCAGTCTTCCCCAAAAGGCAACGTATTGTTCAAACATCCCTCCTTCTAATCCGTACATCTCTGTGAGCGATTGCCTTAATGCTTCAACTGCCGCTGGGTCTAAGAAGGCACCTTGTGATGTCATTTGACTGATTACTTGTTGTACGGGATCAACCGGCGTTAGCCTGGGTACAATAAATACCACCGTTATCCCTACGAATACTACAACTAGAAATTGTATTATTCTTGGTAGCAAGTATCGCTTGAAAAATAGCAAAGTGTTACACCTCCATAATAAGCCCCCCGAAGGGGGCTCAATGTATTTATATGTAGCCCTTATTTCCTTCCTGTTGGTTCAAGAAAGGGCAGTACGTATTTGAAGTTAGGCCAGTGATGATAGGGAATCATATATGGATTTTCAGCACCAGGATAATTCGTCCAATAATACTCATCCCATCCTACTACTCCAGGATATCCAAAAGTTGGAATTGAAGGCATTTCTTCTACAAGTATTTTTAACCCTTCTATACCTAATTCCATGTTTTCCTCACTATCCCAGTCTACCTTTTCCATTCCTTCTATAACCTTATCCATTCTCGGATCTGTCCATCTGCCTGGTGCAGGTCCCAAATTAGTAATAGCATTTTCTCCTATAGGTTGGTAGTATTTTGAGTGTGTACTTGAAAAAACACGGTACAAATCAGGATGACCACCCCACGGCTCAGATGCAGGCCATTGGGCACTGACTTCAAAGTTACCTGATACAACAATACTTGCATCTTGTTCACTAGGAGTAACTGAAACATCTATACCAAAGTTTCTCCATTGTTGTGCTGCAGCAAGTGCATTCCTATGTGCAGGATGTGAAGGATTTGCATTGGCAATAATATTAATTTTCCAAGGTGTACCGTCTGGTAACAACCATTTGCCATTTTTATCTTTTGTAAATCCATTCCTTTCTAACAGTTGTTCCGCTACATCAGGTGCGTATTTCCACCATCCTGGTCCAAACATCTCTTTCAACGCTTCTATATCGTTTGGTACCTCGTATCCTCTTTCTCTCGCATATTGGGCTGCTCTTAATGTAGCCGTTGGATCGTACGGTTTGAATGGTCTCCCATTAACTTCTATGTCTAATGTGAAATTCTTCAACCAATCTTCTAATGGTTCATAGTACCATTCTTGGTAAACCGGCATAGGAGGAAGGTGAAGTGCGCCCATAGGTGCAGCACCATCAAACGCTATCCCTATGTAATCTACTATATCTATTGCGAGAGTTAATGCCCACCTTACATCTTTTATGTTGTATGGATATACATCAGTATTGAATATAACACCTGTCATACATGGATCCGTGTTAACTACCCACGGGTATTCTATTCTGTATCCCCTTGAGTATTGATTCCTTTGAATGAGTGCTCTGAATGCTTCCATTGTTAAATCTGCCATGTCTAAGTTATGGTTGGCTTGTGCAATTACTTGATTTGTAGCTTCTCCATAGTAATAGAAAAGTACGTATTTTGGTTTTGGCTCACCAAACAACATTCCAGTTGGTGTTCTATCCCAATCTTCCCTTTTTTCCCAAAGTGTCCAATAACCAGCACGATCATAATCTTTTAGAACGTATGGACCACTGCTTATCGGAGGGTTGTAATTAAAGGATAGCGGGTCTTCTACTTTTTCAAAAATATGTTTTGGGAAAGGTCTCCATGCTCCCCATCTGTCTACAAAATTAGCGTGGAATCGTGCATTAGGTTCCTTTAGTTCAAATACCACAGTGTAATCATCTGTTTTGTATACTTTATCAACGTGAAGCCTAAACTGATCATGATAAGCCATTCCTTGATATTTCATGGCTGTTGTGATGGCGTACACAATATCATCGGCAGTAATTTCAACACCATCACTCCAATAACATCCTTCCCTTAACTTAACCGTCATCTTTGTGAAGTCTTCGTTGTAAATCGGACCTTCCGCTGCAAGAGAATTAATAACTTCTCCCCTGGTAGGTTCCATCATCCACAATGGTTCCAGCATCAATTGTTGAATCCCTTGATCAGGAGTTCTCCAGCTACTGGTAAATATGTTGAAGATACCAGGTGAGTTTACTCTTCCGGTTAAAACGTTAGCAATGAGTGTTTCTTCCCTTGGAATCCCAGCTACTTGTGAAAATCCTGCAACAACAAGTAACACGGAAACAAAAATCACCAATAAGCTCTTTTTCATTCTTTCACACCTCCTAATGAATTTTTTACACTTACTTTGGATTTTCTTCCCAAAGTAATAAAAATTAAAGTCCATTAACAATCTTTTCCCCATTATTAAACTTCAAACATAAAAATCATAGAGTTCTCCATTAGGAATACTAAGCAAAAAAAATCAATGGTAAGTTTATCCAATCAATTAATATTCGAATCAACGACAACTCATTTTCATTCTTTCTAATTTATTTTTTAAAAAATCAAAAAAATCTTTGTCTTTGAATTGGAAATTAAAATAATTTTATTAAATCTTACAATTAAACAGTTTTTTAATCTAACCAACATTTTTTATTGCAATGTAGCAAATTGGATTTATATAATTTCAAAGAAAATAATCATCTAAACAAGTTCAAATTTTGTTCAGAATAATTATATGTGAGTTAACTTTTTTTGTCAATCATTAATTTATCCAATCAACTAATATTAGGAGCAATTACGGACAATTATTTGCGATTAGGAAGCTTTTTCTTAGTTTTTCTTAATTTTTGTAAAAAATTGTTTTCTAAGATTTCGTTAGATTTTCTCGTTTAATCGACTTAGATTGTTTTTAATCACCATTAATTAGCTCTATTTGAAAGTGAGAAATTTTTTTCACAGTGTTATAATTTTGTTAGAAGATGGGAAATTTTTGTTTGATCGAAAGTGAGGTCTTATATTTGAAAAAGGTCTATATAGACGGTGAACATCTGAGTTTGGAAGATGTGATTAATGTAGCTAAACATTATTACGAAGTGGCTATCGATAAATCTGTCCTTGAGAACATTGAGAACTCCAGAAAAATTGTAGAAAAGTTTGCAGAAGAGGAAAAAGTCATATATGGTATAACTACTGGCTTTGGAGAACTCTGTAATGTTTTCATTTCGAACGATAAAACAGAGAAATTACAAAAGAATCTGATCAGAAGCCATGCATGCGGAATTGGGGATCCTTTGGATATAGAAACTGTTAGAGCGATTATGTTGCTTCGTGCGAATTCTTTGGTCAAAGGTTTTTCTGGAATAAGGTTATCCACCATACAATCTCTGATTGATATGATCAACAAGAAGGTTCACCCAATAATACCAGAAAAAGGATCTTTAGGAGCCAGTGGTGATCTTGCTCCTTTAGCCCATATGGTTTTACCGATGATAGGAGAAGGAGAAGCTTATTACGAGGGCAAACGGTTAAATGGAAAAGAAGCGATGAAGTTGGCGGGAATAGATACGATAAATCTTGTTGCCAAGGAAGGTCTCGCTTTGATAAATGGAACACAAGTTATGACGGCTATAGGTGCATTATCGATATACGATAGCATAGAACTTTTAAAAACAGCAGACATAATTTCATCGTTGAGTTTTGAGGCGCTGAACGGTGTCATCGAGGCTTTTGATGACAGGGTACACAATCTAAGACCTCATAAAGGGCAAATTGGGTCCGCTAATAATTTAAGGAAAATACTTGAAGGTAGTAAAATGGTGTCTCATCAAGGGGTATTACGTGTTCAAGATGCTTATTCCTTGAGATGTATCCCGCAGGTTCACGGTGCTTCACGTGATGCGGTAAATTATGTAGAAGATATCATCGTGAAAGAGATGAATGCAGCAACCGATAATCCTTTGATATTTTCAAAAGAAGAAGAAGCAATATCCGCGGGGAATTTTCACGGCCAACCAATTGCATTGGGCATGGACTTTTTGGCGATTGCTTTGTCTGAAATTGCAAATATATCAGAAAGACGAATAGAAAGGCTTGTTAATCCTAAATTGAGTGGATTACCTCCTTTTCTGATAGAAGAAAGTGGATTGAATTCTGGGTTTATGCTGGTTCAATATTCAGCCGCTTCGTTGGTTTCAGAAAACAAAGTCTTAGCCCATCCTGCAAGTGTTGACTCAATTCCTTCTTCTGCAAACCAGGAAGATCACGTTTCTATGGGTACAATCGCAGCGAGAAAGGCAAAGAATATTCTAAACAACGTCCAAAAAGTATTAGCTATGGAAATGCTGTGTGCTTGCCAAGCGATAGACTTACGAGGAAATAAAGGTTTAGGAAAAGGTTCAAAGATAGTATATGATATAGTTAGAGATAAGGTACCGAAGATAACCGAAGACAGAGCGATGTACGAAATGATAGATAAGAGTGAAGAAATCTTAAAATCTGGCATAATCGTTAAAGAAGTGGAAAAAGAAACTGGTAAATTATTTTAAAGAAAGGAGAAATTATCATGGTGAACAATATTGATATTTCAAATGCAATGTCCATTAAGTTGGATGATGAACTCCCTCCTATGCCCAAATTCATCGAAGGCATAAGAAGGGCACCTAAAAGACCTTTAAACTTATCAAAAAGAGAAGTAGAACTAGCCCTTGCAAACGCCTTAAGGTACGTGCCGGAAAATTTGCATGAAAAATTGGCTCCAGAATTTCTGCAAGAGTTGCTTACTCGAGGTAGAATTTATGGATACAGGTATAGGCCTGAGGGCAACATTAAGGCAAAACCTATAGATATGTACAAGGGTAAATGTACTGAAGGAAAGGCATTTCAGGTCATGATCGACAACAACTTGGATTTCGATGTTGCTTTGTATCCTTATGAACTGGTAACCTACGGTGAAACCGGTCAAGTATGTCAAAATTGGATGCAGTACAGATTGATTAAAAAGTACCTAGAAGAACTAACAAGGGAACAAACTTTAGTTGTGGCTTCAGGACATCCCCTTGGCTTGTTCAGATCAACACCAAATAGTCCACGAGTGATAATAACAAACGCTTTGATGGTTGGGATGTTTGATGACCAAGAACATTGGATCAAGGCACAAGCTATGGGTGTTGCCAACTACGGGCAAATGACTGCGGGAGGTTGGATGTATATAGGACCTCAAGGTATCGTTCATGGCACTTACAATACCTTGTTGAACGCTGGAAGGTTGAAATTAGGGATACCACAAGATAGTGATCTAAGAGGACGTTTATTTGTTAGTTCAGGTTTAGGTGGAATGAGCGGTGCTCAAGCTAAAGCGATAGAAATCGCAAGAGGCGTTGGAATAATTGCAGAAGTGGATTATTCGAGAATACAAACAAGACTAAACCAAGGTTGGTTAAAAACCTACAGCAAAGATTTGGACGAAGTTTTTGAAATAGCCTTCGATCATCTGAATAGAAAAGAACCCATTTCCATCGGTTATTATGGTAATATTGTAGATCTATTGGAATACATTGTAAAGAAAGGTATAAAGGTAGATTTGCTATCAGATCAGACGTCTTGTCACGCTGCCTACGAGGGAGGGTACTGCCCGCAAGGCTTGACTCATGAAGAGAAGAATCACCTCTTAGAAACAAATAAAGAGAGATTTGTTGAATTAGTCAACAATTCATTGAGAAGACATTTCGAGCTTATAAAAACAATGGTTGAAAGGGGAACCTACTTTTTTGACTATGGGAATAGTTTCATGAAGGCGATTTTTGATGCAGGAGTGAAAGAAATAGCAAAAAATGGGTTGGATGAAAGCGAAGGGTTCATATTTCCCTCGTATGTGGAAGATATAATGGGGCCATTAATATTCGACTATGGTTATGGACCTTTCAGGTGGGTATGTTTAAGTGGAAAACGGGAAGATCTATTGAAAACGGATAAAGCAGCGATGGAATGCATAGATCCCAACAGAAGGGGTCAGGATAGAGATAACTACATATGGATTAGAGATGCAGATAAAAACAATCTTGTTGTTGGTACTCAAGCACGAATTCTTTATCAGGATGCTATGGGCAGGATGAAGATAGCCCTTAAATTCAACGAAATGGTTAGAAAAGGGGAAGTTGGCCCCATTATGCTTGGAAGGGATCATCACGATGCAGGCGGAGCTGACTCTCCTTTTAGAGAAACAGCGAATATAAAAGATGGGAGTAATATAATGGCGGATATGGCAACCCATGATTTCGCTGGAAATATAGCAAGGGGAATGAGTTTGGTAACACTGCACAACGGAGGTGGAGTTGGTATCGGTAAGGCCATTAACGGTGGCTTTGGCTTGGTTCTGGATGGAAGTGAAAGGGTGGATGAAATAATAAAGAACGCAATTCCATGGGATGTTATGGTTGGTGTCGCCAGGCGATCATGGGCTAGGAATGAAGCTTCTATAGAAACATCCATAGAGTACAACAAAGAAAACAAAAATACAGACCACATAACTTTACCGTACATTGCTGATGAAAATATGGTAAAAGATTTAGTTGATAAATATTATCAGGGTTAGGAGGTAGATACTTTGAACAAAATTGTAGAATGTGTTCCAAATTTCAGTGAAGGAAGAGATAAAGAAAAATTAGAGCGTATTGTAGATGAAATAAGAAAACAAGAAGGAATAAAATTGCTGGATTACTCTATGGACAGAGACCACAACAGAAGCGTAGTTACTTTTGTGGGGGAACCAGATCAAGTAATAGAAGCAGCTTTTAACGCTTGTAAAAAAGCGGCTGAATTGATAGATTTGAGAACCCACAAAGGTGAACATCCAAGAATGGGGGCTACAGACGTCATACCGTTCATTCCAATTAAAAACATATCGATGCAAGAGTGTGTAGAGTACTCTAAAAAATTGGCAAAAAGAATAGGAGAAGAGTTGAATATCCCCGTAATATTGTATGAAAAATCAGCCAGCCGACCTGAAAGAGAGGATTTAGCTGTTATAAGAAAAGGCGAGTTCGAAGGAATGTTTGAGAAGTTAAAACAAGAAGCGTTCAAACCAGATTTTGGCCCAGATAAACCGCATGAAAGTGCAGGAGTTACCGCCGTGGGGGCAAGGATGCCTTTGATAGCTTTCAACGTGAACCTAAATACCAACAACATAGACATTGCAAAAAAGATAGCCCAAGCTGTGAGAGGTAAAAGTGGAGGATTTAAATATTGTAAAGCGTTGGGTTTTGAATTGAAAGAAAGAAATATAGTCCAAGTTTCCATGAATATGGTTGATTACACAAAAACACCTTTGTACAGGGTATTTCAGGTGATAGAAAATGAAGCGAACAGGTATGGAGTGAACGTTGTTGGAAGTGAAATAGTTGGGTTGGTACCTTTGAATGCCCTTGTTGATACAGCTGATTACTTTTTAAAATTAGAAGATTTCAGTTATGACAAAGTTTTGGAGAATAGGATTTATGGCGATTGATATGAGCGAAAAAGCTACTTTAATAATAAAAAACATCTCAAATTTAATAACGATGAGAGGTCCTAATAGACCAAGAAAGAAAGAGGAAATGTCAGAAATTGGCTTAATAAAAAATGGCATAATTGCTGCTTCAAAAGATAAGATTATCTACGTTGGAAGTGGTGATTTGCCAAAAGACATAGAAATAGCTCAAGATGCAAAAATTATAAACGCCCAAGGGAAAACTGTAACACCCGGTTTAATAGACTCTCACACTCATTTGGTCCATGGTGGCTCAAGGGAATATGAATTATTTAAAAAATTAGAAGGTGAGAGTTACTTAGATATTTTAAGTTCTGGGGGAGGAATATACGACACCGTTGAATCAACTAAAAAGGCATCTTTTGATGAATTACTTAAAAAGGCAGAAAAGAGTTTAAATAGAATGTTGTCTTACGGAGTAACAACCGTTGAAGCAAAAAGCGGTTATGGGCTTGATGACTTTGACACAGAATTGAAACAGCTTGAGGTCATAAAGGAACTCAATAGAATCCACCCCATAGATTTGGTTCCTACATTTTTGGGGGCCCATGCAATACCTAAAAAGTACCAAGGCAACGTCGATAAATTCGTAGATATACTCATAACTGAAATGATCCCGTATGTGGCAGAAAAAAATTTAGCTAAATTTTGTGATGTATTCTGTGAAAAAGGAGTTTTCTCAGTTGATCAATCCAGAAAAATACTTTCTGCTGCAAAAGAACACGGTCTATTCCTCAAAATTCACGCAGACGAAATAGAACCTTTAGGAGGTACCGAATTAGCTGCTGAGTTAGGCTGCGTTTCAGCAGATCATTTGGTAGGTGCAAGCGATGAAGGCTTGAAAAAAATGGCTGAGAACAACGTTATAGCTACCCTTCTTCCTACAACAACCTTCTTTTTGCAAAGTGAGAAGTATGCAAACGCTAGAAAGATGATTGAACTTGGTATACCAATTGCATTGTCGACCGATTATAACCCAGGAAGTTCGCCTACAGAAAATTTACAATTGGTTATGACGTTTGGGGCAATAAAATTACATATGAATCCAAAGGAAATAATTACATCGGTTACTATTAACGCAGCCTGTGCGTTGAAATTAGAAGATAAAATTGGTAGTTTGGAGGTAGGTAAAAAAGCTGATATGGCGATTTTCGATGTTCCAAATATAGAATACTTAATATACCACTTCGGAGTAAACCACACTCAAACTGTTATCAAAAATGGAGAGGTTCATGATATAGCCGTGGTCTCTTGACAAAGCCTATAACGTAGTGTATAATAATTTTGATATATTAACATAAATAACTTTTTCGCCGGGGTGGTGGAATTGGTAGACACGTATGGTTGAGGGCCATATGAGTATTTACACTCGTGCGGGTTCAAGTCCCGCCCCCGGCACCAGAATAAAGGATCGTGTTTTACGATCCTTTTGTTTTTTGAATTAATTTTATTATATTCCTGATTGATAATCTCACTTCTGATTTCTATCTACTGGGGGTAAAAGTATAGAAAAGAGCCCTGAAGTTAATTTCCCCTTTTTTATTGAATTATTCATTGCCTTTTCTTTGTTATTAGTACTTTCCTACTTGAATAAAGCCGCAGTATTAATAGGCTATTTTTTGTTTCTTCTTCTTTTAAAACTCTTTGAGAAAGATAAATTAAAAGTCTTTTTAATCGGTGTCTTGTTGTTTCCGGCCTTGTTATACATCCCCATCAATCTCAATTCAGAAGTAGGTATTTTAGGGAAAGTTATAGACAAAAGAGGAAATTATTATACGGTATTTTCAAAAAAAATCTATTATGAAAATCAATGGCAGAAATACAGGAATTATTATAAATTTTACTACGGTGAATTCAGCACGGTTCCCATCACTACGGGCAAAAACGTCTACATATACGGAACCATTGAAAACGATTTTCTTAGAGCTGAATATATGGCTCCCGCCAACAACAATTCGATTATGAAGATAAAAGATCTTGCAACCAATAGATTGTCTGAAAACATTCAAAATACCGAGGCACTTGATATATTGACGAGCTCTTTTATGGGTAATATACGGGATAAAGAGGTATTTCAAAAAACAGGGACTTTGCATCTATTTGCCGTTTCAGGTATGCACGTGTACATAATTTACTCGATGATCAGCTTCTTTCTCAACTTTTTTATCTTGAAAAGAAACCTAAGACTCATCTTATACTCCACTATTATCACTTTTTATTTGGTTTTTACCGGATTCACCCCAAGTTCTGTACGGGCTGTATCGCTTTTAGTCACTTTAAACTTATTCAGACTTTTCGACGTTCCTGTTAGCTCTTTCAACATCTTAGGATTAATAGGATATCTCAACCTATTGTTCATCCCCAATAATCTTATGAACGTTAGTTTCCAAATGAGTTATGCTGCAACTTTTATGATTTTATTTACGATGAACCATATAGAAAATCAATATTTCAGGTCTTTATCTGTCCCCATAGCGGCATATGTCGGTATATTTCCTATAGCGTTGATACACTTTGGAGAGATTTCTTTGATTGGACTTTTCATAACACCTATTCTAACCCCTGCTATTTCATTACTAATCTTATGTAGCGTTCTTTCAATATTATTGCCTTTCAATTTTGTTCATTCTTTTTCAACTTTTTTTGCTTTGTCAATAAAAAACTTCGTAAATCTTTTTACCTTTTGGGAGCCAATTGAATTTAATTCTTTATTTATTCCGCTATTTCTATGGAGCTTTATCTTTTTGCTTTATATCTGGCTTCTTCAAGTTAAAGAAAAAAGGACCCCAATTTAATAAGGGCCCTTAATTTTGAATTATACTTGTCTACATTGGAGTTTCTTCATCCAAAAGGTCTTCAATCTCTGATTGATCAGAAAATTCAATTTTTACAATCCATCCTTTATTTTCGGCGTCTTCGTTTATTATTTCCGGCTGGTCTTCAAGATCATTGTTGACTTCAACGATTTTTCCACTTAAAGGTACATAAATATCTTCAGCTGACTTCACAGATTCTATGGTGCACAGGACTTCGCCTTTTTTCACTTCTTTTCCAACTTCTGGTAATTCAACGTAGGTTACATCACCTAATTCTTCAGCAGCCTTCGCAGAAATCCCAACAGTTGCAATGTTTCCTTCTATTGTTACATATTCGTGGGTAGCTGTGTATTTCTTCATAATACTTGACTCCTCCTTTTAATTTGTAATTTTTGTTGTCTATAGAAATCAAAAAAGTTGCTATAGCGCCCTTCCCCCGCATCCCACCCAAATGATGAGATAATCAATAGCCTGCCTTTTTTACCGCTCTGATTACCCCAACAGTTATTAAAATCGCTATTATGATCTCTGGAATACCGTTTGTTAGGCCTATAGCCAACACTACCCCACCTACGGCTTCCCTTGCTACTCCCATAGCGGTAGCTATCCTGTCGGCAAATAAGAGATACATCATACCTAAAACACCTGCGGTGTTAGTAAAAGTTCCTAAAGCAGCACTTACACCAATAGATACGCTATCTCTCCATTTTGAAACTTTTTCTTTATTACTCGAGAAAAGTTCAAATACTAACCTGTATGAATAATATGAAACTAAACCAATCAATATTCTTGGTAGAACAGAAACTAAAGGATTAACAAAAGCAAAAGACAATATGTTTGGCCTTAAAAGTGCTTGAATTATACTAGATACGCCAAATATCAAACCTATAACCATTCCTGCAATAGGTCCCTCCAATATTGCCCCAATTATAACTGGAATATGCATAGTTGTTGCATTCGCTGGAGGAATAGGGATAAATCCCAATGGAGTAAATCCTAGAACAAAAGAAATACCAGATAACAACGATATAGTTACCAAGCGTTTGGTTTTTGATCTCATGCTTTTTCTCCTTTTAATGTGAAAAGTTAGCTACATACATTTAACTATTTTAAATAATTGTCAAACCACGCGGTAATCTCTTTTAATCTTCTTACTCGATGTTTTGGTTTTCCACTTCTGCTCAACTCATGATTTTCTCCTCTGAACATAACCAATTTTGATTCCACGCCATTGTATTTGAGTGAAGTGAACATCTGCAATCCTTCAGCCAACCAACAACGGTAATCTTCTTCCGAATGTATAAAAAGAGTTGGAGTTTTAACGTTATCTGCGTATTTCATAGGTGAGTGGAACCATAACTTTTCATAATCACTCCAGGGAGTGGCTGCTTGTTGATCTTCAACGAAATAGTAACCGATATCGGTAGTGCCAAACTTGGAAATCCAATTTGCTATACTTCTTTGAGAAACGGCAGCCTTGAACCTATCAGTATGTCCAATTACCCAGTTGGTCATATAACCACCATAAGAACCACCTGTTACCCCTATTCTATTTTCGTCTATGAAAGAGAACTTTTCCAATACTTTATCAACAAAGTCCATTATGTCTTCATAGTCTATTGTTCCATACTTTCCTCTGATATCTGCAAACTCATCCCCTCTTCCATCACTTCCTCGGGGATTACAAAACATAACAACATAACCCTCATTTGCCCAATACTGCATTTCATGGAAAAAAACATCTCCACCATAAACGGTTTTTGGGCCACCATGAATATCTAAGATTGCGGGGTATTTCTTGTTCTCTTCAAAATTAACAGGTTTCATAACCCATCCTTCAATTTCTATTTCACCTTTACCGAGAAAGGTTATTCTTTCTGGCTTAGATAAAGTTTTTTCTTTCATTATCCATTCATTGAAAGTAGTTAGTTGTCTCTCTTCATTGCCTGCTAATTCGTATAGTTCTTGAAGTTTAACATCTCTCATCCCCACAAAGATGATACGATCTTTAAATACATCAAAACCATCAACGGATCCGCTTTGTGTTGTCAATTTTTCTCTCTTGCCCTTCTCATCTATTCTATTTATGAAAGAATTTCCATATTCTGTGGTTTCAAAATAAAGGTAATCGTCCTCCACTTTGAATTCACTATTAGAACCATATCTACAATCAGAGCCTACAGAACTCCAAGTACTATAATCAAAATCAGTTTGAATTTGTTTTACTTCTTTTGTTTGTAAATCCATCAAATAAAACTTGGGGTTTTCGTTGATTCCGTACTCTTTCATGTTGGAACCTAAGAAGATTATTTTCTCCTTGAGAAAGTCTGCATATACGTAATTGAAAGGGTCTTCGTGAGTTAATTTTTCAAAACTTTCTTTCTTTAAGTCGTATAAATAAAGATCGGATCTTATTTCCATTTTATCTTTAAAAGTATTGGAAATAAAAAGCATTAAATCTTTTCCTTTATTCAATTTAAAACCTTCTACGTTTGTCAATTCATCCGTTATTGGGGTAATTTTTTTATCTTTTAACGTATAAATGTATAATCTATTCCTTTTCTTGTTGGTAAATCCCCTCCCATTCGACCAGAAAGGTATTTCATCTAAAACTTCGTAATCTTTTTCTTCTTTGAGCTTATCCAATTCCTTTTCTTTTTCTTCCTTTGAAAGGCTCTCCAAATTCTTATATTTCGGATCGTAAATACCAGTTACAACAAACTTATCTTTAGATATGGGTTCGATATCTGATGCAAAGAACGGAAGTTCAAAATATTTTTGAGCCTCTCCTCCTTTGATGTTTATTATATAATAAATTGTAAAAGGTTCTCCTTTTTCCTTTCTCTTTTTATCTTTTTCTTCTCTCACCGTTGAAAAGATGATATTTTCATTGTCTAACCATAGATAAGAACTTTCTTGATTGAAAGTGGTGAGCTTGTTGATCGTTTTATTATCAACATTGTAAAGCCATATGTTTGATAGATACTTGTTTTCATCTACATCCATCTCAGAGACAACAAAAGCTAAGTTTTTACCATCCGGTGAAAATTTAGTGTTCGATATAAATTTGTACTTTGTAAAATCCTCTAAAGCTAACTTCTCCATTATGCAACCTCCTCGCAAAATATAATTATTACTGTCATTAGAAACTCTAATACTTAAACTTTTTTAAAATCAAAACCTAATTTTCAGTTTGATAGATCTTTGGTTGAGATATTTCAACAAAAGGATCATTTTGAAATATTAAAGCGTTACTTTCCATACTTTCTTGCCTATCAACGTTGTCTATAATTTCTGGACCATAGGTAAGCTGATACAAAGAGTAATTATAAGGGATACCTATTTCTCTCAACCTTTTAATATCTCTCAACCAATCTGGTTCTTCAACTGGGGCATCTGATGAAATAAAAAGAGGCACTTGTGAACTGTATAAATCATAAAATCTAAAGGCATCTTTTACCCTTTCACCCAATCTATCTTCAATAAAAACCTTATCGGATTCTATGAATTGAGGTTGTATATCTACAATAAGATTATGTTTTTTAATTCTTTCTATTTGATTAGATCTAAGCACTATAGCATGAATTATTCTATGCCTTAATTTAGGATTGACCTTTTCAAAAACTCGTAAAATTTGTTCTATAGCCCCATCTCCTATAGCATGAGCAGCTAAATGAAGTCCATTGTCTTCACAAAACTCAACGACGGAAGTTAGCTCAGCATCTTCCCATAATTTTTCCCCGTACGTATCAGAATCGTTGTACTTATTAAGCAACAAAGCTGTTCGTGCTCCTAGGGAACCATCCAAATATATTTTAACACATTTAAATTCTTCAAAGTATCCTGATTCATAATATTTTGAAAGCTCATTATAATCCTTAATAGCAACTTTTTCATATACAAAAAACTCATTATCATGTACAAACGGCAAGTTATCTTTATAAATACCATGTAAATCATCTGAATGCACAAAACCATAACCTTTATTTTTTAGATACTTCTTTGAGGTTTCGTAATTATTTTTCACGTCTGTGAAAGGACCAAAGGTTTTATAAAATTTATCGATAGCACTTTCTTTGATTTTTCCTTCTTCAAAATCCACGTAATTACTTGAATCTGAAAAATCAATACTCTCAAAAACCTTTGAATTAACAACCGCAAAATGTCCACATCTTCTAACCAGCATGATAGGGATTTCTCTGTTTATCGAATCCAAAAAATCTTTATTAGGATTTGCAAATTCTTCGGTCCAACCTCTTAAAACAATTTTATACGGTCTTTTACTGACAATTTCTTCTATAATGCTTTTAATTTCAGATAGTTTCTTTTTCTCCAAAGTTGGTTGAGATAACTTTTCTCCCAATCCCAATATATGTAAATGTGAATCTGTTATCAACGGAGTAACGAATATCTGCTTGTTGTGTTTAGTGCTTACAAATTTAAACTTACCATTTCTACTGAGTTTAAACAAAATTCACTTTCCCCCTTTTAAGTCACTATTTCCTATCTTATTCTAACATAAAACTCAACAAAAGAACTTCACTTTGAGCGTAAGCAATTTGGTAACGAAAGTCAACCTCACCACGAAACTCTTACTTCTATAAGCCGGGACAGTTAACATTTTAATAAAGAAAAGTAAAATGCCATCTTTACTCTGAAGAAATTGAAAACACTGAAAAGTCTGAAGAAACTGTAAACTAAGTAATATTTAGAAACAGTAGGCATTGAAAAAAATAAAGGCGTTCAATTTTGGCGCCTTTATTTTTTTCAATGATATATATATTAACAGAAATTTGTTAGGTAGAAACTCTCGAAGAAATATTAATTCACTTTGAGAAAATAGCTAAATATCCTAAATTAGCGAAACGATATTTGATATCTTCAAACCTCATTTCGTTGATTATAATATTTGATATCAATCTTTGAAAAGGTAGCCAAGTAATATGATCGATGGGGACCGTCATCCTTCTAGGTCTTCCTAAGTTTTCCCATAGAACTTTTCTTGTATTTTTGGGTAAGGTTTTATCAAAAGCTGCTTCTAAGAATGTTACCTTTTCTCTGTTTAAAAATTTGGCATAGGCTGCAGGATCAACCTTCATCAATGGATGTATACCTGAATTTAAAAACTCTTGAATGTTCTTAAACTCTCCTATCCTCTTTAAATCATTTTGAAAGGTCTTTCTTAGCCTTTCTCTATCGCTTAAATAAGCTATTTGGTCTTTCTTTTTAAGCAATTCCCTTCTTGTAAATTCCAATGTAGGTGATTCCCATATAAGTTCAGCCATGTTTCCACCACTGGCTATAATGAAATTGTGCTTTATTTCAGGATTTAAAGCGTTAGCGATAACAGATACCATGCCCCCAAGGCAGTATCCTATCATGAAGTTTCGCTCGTGCCAAAGTGCGTTCGCTTTCAAAAAATCTATGATACTTAATACATCAACAACCGCATGCTCCCAGGTATTTAAAGTTGTATAAATATCGGCAGAAAAATAATTTTTACCACTCATAGATCCGTTAGATGTTCTGGTATAATTGTCAGGTAATAATGGTACTACAGCCCTTATGCCTAATTTGGAAAAATATCGCCCCATTTTTAAGATATAGGTAATGTTTTTGGTTCCCAAACCATGAAGTATCAAAGCAACACCCAAAGCCTTTCCTCGGGGTTCAAAAAGATAGATTTCATTAGTTTCAGTACCTTTTTTATTATATTTGTATAAAGAATTGAATTTTATTAATGATTCTCTATAATTTTTACCTTTATTTATGAAAGCTTGAGTAAATTCTATATTTTGTTTTGCATAAGTAAAATCTATTTTAAAATTCTCTTGTAGCATATTTTCATCTCCCCATCTTCGTAGATCTTTATTTCTAAACAGCTCTTCTATTTAATGTATCATCAGTTTCTTTATTTTGGCATACTTTTTTAATGAAACTCACCGTTTTTTCAACAAACTTCTGGGTTAAAACATCTTTTAATTCTAATTCGAAAGAATGCTTCCCTTTCGGATGAATTAACAATGTAGAAGGAACACCACATTCTTTTATCTTCTGGTTTAACTTTATAGAAGTTGTTACCGGGACGGTAGCGTCTTTTTCCCCATGTACTAACAGTGTTGGAACCATTCTTTCAGATATATAATTTATAGGTGAATATAACTTATATTCTTCAAATTTTGTTTTAGGCGTTCCTTTCATTGTAGTTGTAACTGCAAATTGTGCAAAAAGTGAATCAATTTGCTTACTCCAGAGATCTAAAAGATCCGATGGAGCGTACCAAGCCACAACTCCCTTTATTCCCTTCATCTTTTCAAAATGATTGTAGTAAGAATTATATGCTGCATAATAAAGTGACAAAGTACCGCCTGCGGACGTGCCCATCAACAGGATATTTTCTTTGTCTAAATTCAGCTCTTCACTATGATCTTTTATATAATTTAAGGCATCGTTGTAATCCTCTATCAATTCTTCATATTTGTTGAAATAACCATACCTGTAATCTATCGCAACAACGGCGAATCCTCTACTCGCTAAAAATTTGGCCCATGCGGTAACGCTTGATAACTTCCTACTTCCTGTTATCCAACCTCCGCCATGAGCAAAAAAAACTACGGGAAATTTGCTTTTTACCTTAGAAGGATAGTATATATCAAATTTCAAAGGTATCTTGTCTTTTTTATACTCTACAGTAATTGCATCAGTATAGGAACCTTTCTTAACTTCCAACGGAAGATTCCCAAACACAGATTTCTTAATTGTTTTTACGTTTAACAGAATTATTAGAAAAAAAGTTATTAAAGCATTCCAGAAAAAAAGAAAAAACAACAGAATTATTCCAAAAATCTTAAAGATTTTTTTATACTCACCTTTGTTAGAAACTTCTTTCTTCACCTTTTCGTTAATTATTCAAATCACTCCAATAGAGTTTTATTGTTCGTTCATATTGATCTTTTCTCTGTTTATAACAAAAATATCAGATTCTGAATAATAATTAGTAAAAAAAACATATTTTTTGTCGGGTGTATATGTTGGATAGAAGCAGTCATTTGTCAACATGCCTGATAAATTCCTTTTTTCTCCATCATCGTATTCATATATACTGAAATAGGTTCCGTTAAACTCAGAAAACACAAGAAGCTCTGAACCATTTGACCAATTATCGGTTTGATTATTTTGTTGTGCTATTAACGGTGAGATACTGTTTTCTTCGTCAACAAAATAAACATTCATATTCGCCGTTTGATGATCCACACCATAAAAACTGATTTTGTTACCATCCCATTTGGTGGGTCTAAATTTCAAAAGATCCTTTGATTCCGTTAATTTCTCAAGTTTATCGTAGTATAAGTCATAAATCCAAACTTCCGTCCACTGACCACTATCTTCATCCATAGTGAATAGAATCAAAGTATTATCATAAAAATATGGTGAATAAGCATTCTTATCGGGTGGACTGATTTTTTGAATCTCCTTAGTTTCTAGATTATACAATACAATATCCCATTTTCCAAACAATGTAGTTTGAAAAGTTAAATACTCATCGTTTGGGGAAATATCAGGAAAATACTCAGCAGAATATTCCAATGGAATCTTATCTTGTGTACCTTCTTTAAAGTCGAAAATATAAATTTCCCTATTACCAATATATCTGTCGCTTACAAGATACAACTTATTATTTTGAAAAACAGGGTATTCATCTACCCCTTTCCAAAAAGTGATCTGTAAAACATCCCAGTTTTCTCCATACAGAAACCTTTGAATGGATAATGTCTCCAGAGTTTTTACCGCAAACTTTTCTACCCAATCACTAGTTTCACCAGATTCTTCAGAGTATGAAAAACCTCCGCCATCAAAGTATCCAAACGCAATTGTGATATTTTCCTTAGTATTTGTAAATATATTCATTGTTACATCATAATCATTGATATTTATGGAGTTAGACATCGCATCTTTTATGTTTATATTGTACATATAACTTCCGATACTTTTTATTTTTTCTGCAATTTGATTTGTTATCCATGTATTATCGTTTAAATTTATAATCATATTATCTTTTGATAGATTTGCAGCAAAAGAGACTACTATAATGGGAATAAATACAAAAACCAAAATTATCTTTTTTATCATACCTTTTCTCACCTTATAAATTTTCTGCAATTTTCCTGAAATGGTAACCGTAAATTGAAAGAGAAATCATCTTTGGAAAAGCTTTAGGTTTCTTAAACAAACTCCAAAAAAACATTTTCCAATATTGTTTTCTTTCTTTACCAACAATCCCTAAAATAATAATGGATTTAATAAAAGCACTAATTTCTTGAAACCCTATCTTAGCCTTGGAGAATCCAGGTACTTTATAATTAACCAAAAATTTTTTCAAACGATAATAATAGTTTTTGGGCTGATAAAGCTTAGCAACAAGATTTTTGTAATTCTTGACTAGGATTTCCAAGTTCATCTTTGGAATTATATTCGTATTGATATCCACATTGTTTCCACTTATTTCTCCCCGTAATCTATTTTCCTTGAGTAATCTTGAGTATAATTCACTTCCCCTTGGTGCATTTAAAATACCAACCATGGCGGTAACTATGCCGTTTTTCTGAATAAACTCGAATTGCTTATCGAAAATTGTGGGCTTATCACTGTCAAAACCGACAATAAATCCTCCCTGAATTTCAAAACCAAAACTTTGAATTTTTTTGATAGACTCTTCAAGATTTTGCTTAATATTTTGATACTTATTAGCTTCTCTTAGACTATCCGGATCAGGGGTTTCTAAGCCAATAAAAACTCTGTCAAAACCCGCTTTGAACATCAAGTCCATGAGTTGATCATCATTGGAGAAATCTATAGAAACTTCAGTATAGAAAGAAAACGGGTAACCATGAGCTTTTTGCCACTGTATTATTGCGGGTAACACATCTTTTTTTAATTTTGATTTATTTGAGATAAAATTATCGTCTACAAAGAAAACAGAACGCCTCCACCATGCATCGTACAAAGATTGAAGTTCTTGAATCAACTGTTTACTTGTCTTAGTTCTGGGTTTTCTACCATTCAAGGCGGCAATATCGCAAAATTCACAATTATAAGGGCAACCTCTAGAATACTGGATGCTCATGGACCCATACCATTTGAGATTTAACAGATCCCACCTGGGAACGGGTGTAGCTTCGATATTACAAAAATTAGGTTTTGCATAATATCTTTTCAATTTATTATTTTTAATATCTTCAACTAGCTCATCCATAAGTTCTTCTGCTTCTCCGAGGACAAAATGATCAACAGTATTTTGAAATGTGTCAGGTTCCATTGTAAAAAGAGGACCGCCAGCGACTATAGGTTTACCAAATTCATTACATTGTTTGATCACATTTATTGCAGACTCTCTTTGAACAGCCATGGCACTTATAAAAACATAATCTGAATTCAGTATATCCTCTTTTTTTAACTTTTCACAATTCATATCCACCAATCTAACATTCCATTCTTTTGGTAGATAAGAAGCTATTGTAATCAAACCCAAAGGCGGCAATGCAGCGCGTTTGGAAATAAATTTCAGTGCGTGTTTGAAACTCCAAAATGTTTCAGGATAAGCGGGATAAACCAAAAGTATGTTCATAGTTACCCCTCCTTCTAGGTGCTTTATTGCAACGGGGCTAACGATCCATTTATAATTTAATTATACCACATTTTTTAATTTTAAATTTTAAAAGTAAAAAAAGTGAATATCTTTAGGAAACGTTTTCATTTCTTTAAAAAAAGAGTGGTAAAATAACGAGAAGTAATCTATGGGAGGTATTTTATGTTTTTAGGATACCACATTCTAATAAAATTTTATAAAAATGGAGAATTAACAAATGATTTTCCAAAGGAGAGTTATCGCTATTACGAAAAAAATGCAATAGATGGAGATCTTCAAGGTGTCATTAAAGAATTAGACTATTTAAAAGAGCTTGGGATAGATTTGATATATCTTGGGCCTATTTTTAAAAGTAAAACCACACACGGATACGATATTACCAATTATTTTTCTATCTCAGAAAACATAAGTTCTAATTCCAAAGAAGAAGCTAAAGCTATCTTTACAAAGCTTATTGAAGATGCTCATAAAAGAGGAATAAAAGTTATTATCGATCTAGTACTTAACCATGCCTCAAAGGAGTTTGATTTTAATTCCATCCCTAAAGATTTGAACGTTAAAACCGAATCTCCCCGTTCACCTCAAGAAGAAAGATGGCAAAGATCCTTTTTGTTCTGGAATCTAGATGACGAAGATACAAGAGAATTTTTAATAAGAGTTGGAGAGTATTGGCTAAAAAACTTTGAATTAGACGGATTTAGATTGGATCATGCCTTAGGCTTGCCATTAAACTTTTTAGAGGAATTTTCTATAAGGATGAAAAAAATAAAAAAAGATGCGATAATTTTAGGTGAAGTATGGGAAGATGAAGGAGATAAGTTAAAAAATTTTAATCTTCTTAAAAAGTTCAAGGGAGATGATGCTCAACGTTTTACCAGTATGTTTGATTTTTCTACATACGATACTATTAAAGAGGTTTTGGGAAAGAAAAATGGATCGTTAATCGAGCTATACGATCAAATAGTATTATCAAACAAATTAAACGAAAGAGAATTCCAGTTAACTTATTTTATAGAAAATCATGATCTTCCAAGGTTCATAGATATATGCCAAGAAATAGAGATATTTTACATTGCGGTTGGTTTATTAATGGCTCTTACAGGTAATGTGATGCTGGAATATGGCAATGAGATAGCTTTAAAAGGAGACCAAACAATTAATAATTTTCACGAAAGTGGAAGAGTTGCGATGAAATTCAAAGAAGATTGGTCAAATTTAGAAAAAGAAACCTTCAATTACTGTAAAAATCTCATTAACTTAAGGAAAGTTCACACGTCTCTTTCATCAGGGAACTATGAATTTGTTAATTCAGAAGAAAATTTACTGATTTTTAACAAGAAAGAGGGATATGATGAGATAAAGGTAGTCATTTATATCGGAGAACAAGAGTATCATTTGGATAAAGAATATTTAGATCTAATTAGAAATACAAAAGTTTTGAAATTAAAAAAAGGCATTTATTATCTTCAATAAATTTAAAATATATTTTTCAGCTCTATGAGCTTGGATATACTGAGAACATCAGTCTCTTGGGTTTCAAGAGAATCTTCATGATTTTTAAACCAAATGGCGCCTATCCCACATCTTATTGCTGGTAAGATGTCATTTTCAAAATCATCACCAATGTAGACGATTTCATCTTTAGATTTTTTAGACATTAAAATTGCATAATTAAAAATCTTTTCATCAGGTTTAGGGAAACCAACATCTTCAGAACTAACTAAAATACTAAAATAATCAAATATTCCGGAACTTTTCATTTTGACAATTTGAGTTTTTCTAAAGCCGTTTGTCAAAATTCCTAATTCATACTTATCTTTCAAATATTCCAAAGTTTCCACTGCACCATCAACGAGAAGTTTTTGCTTCGATAAGATTTCTAGGTAAGTACTATTCATCTCTTCTATCAAATCTTCTCTATGCTTTATTTTTAAGGCATTTAAGGTTATTTCAAATCGAAGAAGCTTTAACTCTACTTGACCGATTTCTTTTTTTCTATACATTTCCCACAATCGTTTATTTATTTTTTTGTACGATTCCACAAACCTATTTAAGGATATCTCACGAAAAATGTGATTGTACTTTTGATAAACCATCTTCAATGCTTCCTGCGAATTACTTTCAAAATCCCAAAGTGTATGGTCTAAATCAAAGTAGATCATTTTTATTTGGCCTTTCAAATATTTCACCTCTCTCGTTCAACCAAAAAAATTATCGAAAAAGCCTCTTTTTAATTATAGCATTAAACTCAATCCATTCAAAACAAATAAACAAATCTTTATTTAGTTTTTTTCGTGAATGATTTAATTAAGAGGGGTGGATGTTGAATATTCAACTAAACTAACGGCAAGAAAGATTTTTGGATAAAACTGATATACGAGTCTCTAATATAATAATAGAAGCTGAATTCGTTAATACCTGAGTTCAGACTAGATTTACTTACAAGTTGTCAAATCAAAAAGCATGATTTTAGATTTAATAAACTCTCAAACTGAAATATGAAAAGAATCATTCTTTTTTGGTTCTTAAATTCTTTGCCTCATGTAGGTAAACAAAATTTTGGGTGCTGCTTTCACAAATAATCAGCACCCTTATTATTTTTTTTCGAGAATCATTAAAGGAAGCTTCTTCTAAACTCATAAAAGGGACGTTATTAAGATCTAATTTCTCACGTAGAATTGTAGCAGGATTGAGACTTTTGATGTCAGGGGTTACAGAGAATATCACTGATATTATACGTGATATATCGTTTTTATTCATTATTTCATTCCATAACTCTATAACATTTTCAGTTAATTCTATTGGATGATCTTCGTTTAAGGAAGTCGCTCCTCTTATTCCCACTATTTTATATTCAGAATCCATATTATCATATCCCCATTTATTATCACCAAAACACTTAATTATTTAGTTTTTTGTTCCAAACCTAATTCTCGCTTAACGAATACATGCTTATAAAACTCTAATTCATCACCTTTAGTGAAATCTTCGAAATTTTCAAATTGAATTCCACATTCTTTAGGTGCTTCAATAGATTTAACTTCATCTTTATAATGTTTCAAACTCTTAATTTTTACATCGGCAATCAAACCGCCATTCCTGTAAATTCTAACTCCGCCATCTCTTTGAACGTACCCTTCATTTACTTGAACACCAGCAATTTTCCCTACACCTTTTATCTTGAACTCTTCCTTAATTACACCATTTCCCGTGAGTTCTTCCTTTTGAATGGGTTCTAACATACCTTCTAAAGCTTTTTTGATATCATCAATCAAATCAAATATAATATTGTACCTTCTGACTTCTATTCCCTCAGCTTCTGCCATCTTTAATGCCTTTGAATCAGCTTTTACTCTAAAACCCAGAACAATCGCATCTGAAGCGGAAGCTAACATTATATCACTTGTGCTTACCGGTCCTATCCCCGCATGTATAATTTCAATATCTATTTCCGGATTTTCGAATTTCTGTATAGCGTTTCTTAAAGCCTCTATTTCTCCATAAGTACTGGCTTTTAATAAAATATTTAATTTCTTTTTTTCTTCCTCTTCCATTTTTTGCATAATATCTTCAAGCTTCACGTGTCTTTTAGCTGGACCTTTACTTTTTTCTTCTTCTTTTTCTTTTACTTTTTCTGCTAGCGTTCTGGCTTCTTCTTTTGAATCAATAACGTATAAAATAGAATGTGTGTTTGGAACATCATTAAACCCCAAAACTTGGACAGGAGTGGAAGGAACGGCTTTTATTAAACTTTCTCCTTTGTCATTTATCAATCTTCTGACTCTGCCATAAGTAGAACCTGAGATAAAATCATCCCCAACTTTCAATATTCCATCTTTAACTATAACCGTTCCCAAAGGACCCATAGCTTTGTCAACTCGACTTTCTATGATTACTGCTCTAGCTTTTCCATCGGGGATGCACCTTATCTCCTGCATTTCAGATACTAAGAGAATCATTTCCAACAATTCATCGATTCCTTCGCCTGTTTTTGCAGAAACAAGAACTGTTATTGTATCTCCTCCCCAATCTTCTGGAATAAGATTGAGTTTAGATACCATCTGTTGTTTTGTTAATTCAACATTGGCGTTAGGTTTATCAATTTTATTTATAGCCACTATTATAGGAACGTTGGCACTTTTTGCATGATTATAAGCTTCTATTGTTTGAGGCATTACACCATCATCTGCCGCAATGATAAGAACAACTATATCAGTTACTTGAGCTCCTCTGGCTCTCATTTCTGTAAATGCTTCGTGGCCAGGGGTATCAATAAAAGTAATCTTTTGGCCGTTGTACTCTATCTGGTAAGCACCTATAGATTGAGTAATACCGCCTTCTTCTTTATCAGCGACGTGGGTATTTCTAATTTTGTCTAACAAGGTTGTTTTCCCATGATCAACGTGTCCCATAATAGTGACAACCGGAGGGCGTGGAGCCAATTTGTCTTTCTCTTTTTCATAAATATCGTTCCATTTTTTAGCAAGGATAGCTTCTATATCTTGTTCTTTTCCTTCTTCTGTTTCCTTTTTTTCAATTTCGAAATTCAATATAACGTTATAATTCATAGCAATATTTTCTGCCATGGTTATATCTAGTTTCTGACCTGGCCTTAATACAACGCCTTTCATAAACATGTCTTTTATAATATCATTTTGTTCCAATCCAATTTGTTTTGCTAAAATATCAAGGCTTAAATCGTGGGAAGTTATAGTAACCTCTCTTAAAAACTTTTCTTCAACAGGTTCTTCTTTTGATTTTTCCTTGACTTTCACTTGTTCTGAAGATTTGCCTTTCTCTTTCGAAGGTTCTTTTTGCTTTTTTACTTCCTTTTTAGTTTGCCTTTCTTCCTCAATAAGATCCATGATAACTTGCACAGTTTCTTCTTCTATAGTGCTCATATGACTTTTGACAGAAATATTTAATTCCTTTTCTAAAAATTCCATTAATTCTTTAGAGTTCATTCCCAACTCCTTTGCAACTTCATATATTCGGGTCTTCGACACCTATAAACCACCTCCACTATTGGTACAATTTCAATATTCCTTCAATGATACTTTCATCTGTAATTCCTATGACACTTATATTTTGTTTACCAAGAGCCTTAGCTATTGTTGACTTTGAGCAATATAATTCTATATAAGGTACATCGAAAACTTGACAATGTTTTATTACGTCTAGTTTCACTCTTGAACCAACATCTTTTGGAATAAGTATTAATTTCTTTTTTTGAAATGAGCGTATATAATTCCTCAATCCTTGCTTGCCATAAACAATCTTCTTTGCTTTAGAGGCAAAACCCATATAACTCAAAATCTTTTGTTCATTTAAGGAATTCCCATTCCCCATGCTTTATTCAAAATCCCCTTTTTCGTGATTCCTTGATTTCTTTTTTATTATAACATTTTATTGCTGTCATTCAAAATATTTTTTCATTACATTTTAAGAAAATCCAAAATAAAAAGGATAAAAAATATCCGTATTTGTACTTTAAAAAGTATGGTAAAATAAAAATAAGAAAACTTTCACAATTTTTTAGAGGAGGGATTCAAGTGGCAAAGTTAGTAAGAAAGAATTATCTCATGGCTCCAGGACCAACCCCAGTTCCAATTGATCTTTTATTGGAAGGTGCAAAGGATACCATCCATCATAGAACCCCACAATATTTGGAAATTCAAAGCACAGCCCTAGAAAATCTTAAATATCTCTTTCAAACAAAGAATAATGTATACACCTTAGCTGCTTCTGGAACAGGAGTAATGGAAGCTGCAGTTGCCAACCTTATTTCACCAGGTGATACGGCTATTGCTGTAAATGGAGGTAAATTTGGGGAAAGATGGTGCGAATTGTGTAAAGCTTACGATGCAAATTTAGTTGAAATCGATATCGAATGGGGAAAATATGTTCGAGTAGAACAAATCAAAAAAGCACTAGAAGAGCATCCAGAAACAAAAGCTGTTTTCACCACCATAAGCGAAACCTCTACAGGTGTTGTACATCCTATCAAAGAAATAGCTGAGATTGTAAAAGAAACTGATGCGGTTTTAGTTGTTGATGCTATTTCTGGAATGCTGGCTGAACCTTTAAAAATGGATGATTGGAACATTGATGTAGTAGTAACTGGAGTTCAAAAGGGATTTATGATGCCTCCAGGAGTAGCGATGATAGCGTTAAGTGACAAAGCAATGAAAGTTGTTGAAAATTCTAACAACCGTAGATATTACTTTGATTTAAGAGCATATAAAAAAAGTTTCCCAGATTCTCCATATACTCCTCCTGTTAACCTTGTTTATCAGTTAGCAAAGGCAACCGAGTCGCTAAAAGAGGAAACAATTGAAAACGTTTGGGAAAGGCACAGAATCCTAGCAGAAGCAACAAGGGCTGCTATTAAAGCTATGAACTTAGAACTTTTCGCAGAAAGACCTGGAAATGTATTAACAGCAATAAAGGTACCTCATAATGTTAATGGTGAAGGTATAGTTAAATTTTTGAGAGATGAATGGGGTGTTACCTTTGCAGGCGGACAATCGCAATTAAAAGGAAAAATAATAAGAATTGCCCACCTTGGTTACATGTCAAAATTTGATGTCATCATTGCTGTAAGTGCTTTAGAAATGGCTTTTAACAAATTCGGCTTCGAAGTTGAACTTGGCAAAGGGGTAAAAGCTGCCGAAGAAGTTTTCATGAAAGAGGGGGTTTAAATTACTATGAAAATTCATATAAATGACCCTTTGGATGAAAATGCCTTAAAAAAATTACAAAACGAATTACCTGATCTTGAAATTACTTCGGAACACCTCGAAAAAGATGTCCTCAAAGATAAAATTAAAGAAATTGACGTATTAATTGTAAGAAGTGCAACTAAGGTAACAAAAGAAATATTAGAACACGCAGATAAATTAAAGATTGTAGCAAGAGCGGGCATGGGATTAGATAATATAGATGTCGATACTGCTAAATTGAAAGGAATAACCGTCTTAAATACGCCGGGCCAGAATTCTTTATCCGTTGCAGAATTGGTTATAGGAATGGTTTTAGATATTTATCGGCACATTACAAGAGGGACGATCGGTTTAAAAAATGAACAATGGGAAAAAAAACAACTAGAAGGATTTGAGTTGTCACAAAAAACCTTTGGTATCATCGGCTTTGGTTATGTAGGAAAAAATTTGGCACAATTACTAAAAGGTTTTCAGACCAATACTCTGGTGTATGATGTTTTTGAAATAAGTGCAGAAGAGCAAAAGAATTATAACGTTAGACAGGTATCTTTGGAGGAGTTACTCCAAAATTCTGATATTATTTCTTTACATATTCCAAAAAACGAAAAAACTTATCACTTTATAAGTGAACCCCAAATCAAAATGATGAAAGATGGTGCTGTAATAATTAATGCTGCAAGGGGAGGCGTCCTCGACGAGAATTATGTGCTTAAATATTTGAAAAATGGCAAGCTCCTTGGAGTAGGATTGGATGTTTTCGAAGAAGAACCTCCAAAAGGTGATTTTTACAAGGAACTTTTTGCTTTACCAAATGTTGTCTTAACACCACATATAGGTGCTTCTACAAAAGAAGCGCAAGAACGAGTGGGAATAAATATAGTAGACAGAGTGGTAGAAGAAGTTAAGAAACTTAACTGACGAAATGAAGTTATATTTTCTTAAATCAATTTTTAAATTTAATTGAGTAGATTTATGGTATAATCAGATGGCTATAATTAGCATATGTAACAGATAGCAAAGATTTTAAAAACTATTTGGAGGTGTAGCTATGAAGATAGTTATTGACAAAGAAGCTTGTATAGGAGACGCTATATGTGAAAGTCTATGCCCAGACGTATTCCAAATGGCCGATGATGGAAAAGCCGAAGTTATTGATGAACAAAGTGACGCCCCATGCGTGCAAGATGCTATAGATGCTTGCCCAACTGAGGCTATAAGCATCGAAGAATAAGTAACAAAAATAGTTTTTAAATTAATCGGGGATTTTTCCCCGATTTTTTTATTTTTAATCAATTTGTAGTATAATCTGTTTAGCCCTTAGAATATCTTAACTTTTTTAATTTATAAAAAATGGGCAAAGTTTTCTAGTGGAGGGGTAGAGATGGAAAATGCAAAGGTGTTTGTTATTACCTCTGGAAAAGGGGGAGTTGGTAAAACTACCATCACAGCTAATTTAGGGGCCACCTTAGCAAAAAAAGGTTACAATGTTTGCCTTATAGATGCAGATATTGGATTGAAAAATCTGGATTTGATTTTGGGGTTGGAAAACAGAATAGTTTACACTATAATGGATGTTGTAAGTGGTAACAAAACTGTTATGGAAGCACTCGTAAAACACAAACAGTTAAAAAATCTCTCTCTACTGGCTTCTTCTCAGATTGCCAACAAAGATTTAATGTCCCCTCAAGATATGAGCGATATAGTTTCTAAACTCTCTAAACATTTTCATTACATTATTATAGATTCCCCAGCAGGAATAGAAAGAGGATTCCAAAACGCTGTTTCATCTGCACAACACGCTATCGTTGTTACTACACCAGACCTGACTGCCATAAGCGACGCAGATAGAGTCATAGGGTTGCTTGAAAATCAAGGTTATACCGACGATCGCATATCATTAATTGTGAATCGATTAAAATTGAGACTTGTTAAAAGAAACGAAATGCTTTCCGCTGATGATATTAAAGAAGCTCTAGCATTGAATTTAATCGGAATAATACCTGATAGTGAGGAAATTTTACTTTCTTCCAACGAAGGAACTCCAATATCGACAAACCAAGAAGCTAAACTTTATTCTGTTTTCAATAATATAAGCGATAGAATCTTAGGAAAAGATATACCTTTAGAAAAAGATTTGATAGATGTCGACCACGCCCCTCAAGGATTTATAGAATTCATCAAAAGAATATTCAGAAGAGGGTGAAAGTAAATGTGGCCTTTCAAAAGTAAAAAGACTAAAACTCGGGAAACCGCAATAAAAAGAATGAATTCTTTCTTAAGTACCTCAGACCGAAAAAATGGAGGAAAGAGCCAAATTAGATTTGAAAATGTCAAACAAGAAGATTTGGATTTCGTAATAAACTATATTAAAGATTATGCTGTTAAACATCTGTCAGTAAAAAAAGAAGATGTCAAAGTACATGTCTCCAAAGAAGGCAACTCTATCACTATTGTTGCTAATATATTTTACCAGTAATAAATAAGGAGTTGAGAATTATGATATATACCTACTCTTTAAAAACCCATAATAGAGAAGAAATGATCGACATAACCAGCTATATTCAACAGAGTGTCGAAAATTCAAAAATAGAAGAAGGCATTTTGATAGTATATGTCCCCCATACAACTGCCGCCGTAACAATCAACGAAAATGCAGATCCATCTGTAAGAAAAGACATCACAGATTTTCTAAGAAATAAAATCCCTAAAAGTACGGAATATTCTCATCTTGAAGGCAATGCTGACTCGCATATAAAATCAACGCTCGTTGGACCAACATTGTCTTTAATTATTGAAAATGGAAAGCTTTTATTGGGGACATGGCAAGGAATTTATTTCTGTGAGTTCGATGGTCCAAGAAACAGAAATTTTATAGTAAAAATCATCGAAGGTTAAAGTTTAAAGTTAATAATCTTTTATTACAACAAAAATTGACTGGAAATATTCCGGTCAATTTTTTTTAATTTACGTCATTTGCAAAGCAAATGAGGGTTTGAACGTTGTTTCAAAAGCATTACGAAAAAAGATTTTGCACAAATCGGCAAAATAGTTGCATTGTGAACTACTTATCTCTAAAGAGGTAAGCTTCCTAATTCAGCGACCGTTGCGAAACATCCTAGAATGAATCTAAGGGTGCTCGACTTACACAGTCTCCAAAGGCTTTACTTTCCCCAGTCCCTGGGGTAGAGTCAGTTTATACAGTGACTAGCTGTTTCCTTATCTGCCGTAAGGCAGTGTTGCAAATGCCTGTTTTAATCCAAACTGCCTAATGTTAACGGCAGCATTTATATCTCTATCATGTTTAGTTCCACATTCAGGACATACCCATTCTCTATCAGAAAGTTTTAAACCTGCGTTCTTATACCCACATACACTACAAGTTTTAGACGAAGGTTCGAACGTTCCTATCTCGATTACTTTCTTACCTAGTCTTTCTGCTTTGTATTTTAGGAACGTCTTGAATTTGTACCATCCTAAATCTGAGATACTTTTAGCTAAGTGATGATTCTTTAACATGCCTCTTATGTTGAGAGTTTCTACAACAAAGACATCAGCTTGGTTCTCACTGATTTCTTTTGTTAGTTTATGTAGAAAATCCTCTCGTGTATTTTTTATTTTCTCATGTATTCTAGCAACTTCTAATTTTGCTTTGTCCCAATTCTTTGACCTTTGTTCTTTGCTTGAAAACTTTTTATATGCATGTTTTAGTTTTCTTTCGTATTTAGACAAAACTTTAGGAGCTTGATACTTTGTTCCATCGGATAGTACCACACAATCTTTCAATCCCATATCCATACCGATTGAGTTCTCATAGTCTATATCTCTTTCAGGGTAAGAACCTTCTACTTGGAATGTTATAGAGACAAAGTACTTACCTGTTGGAGTTTTAATGAAAGTACAATTTTTTATCTTTGCATTTGGATCTATTTTCCGATGGACTCTTACTTTGATACCTTCTTTAAACTTTGGCACGAATAGAATTCCATATTTATCGTTATTCTCATTTTCATATAACTGTATATGTTGAGGAACTCTAAAAGATTGTCTACTTGATTTTTTCTTAAATTTGGGGTATTTACTTTGTTTCTTGAAGAAACGTTTGAATCCAGTTTCTAAGTTCTTTATGGACTGTTGTAATGATTGAGAGTTGACATCATTCAACCATCGATACTTCTCTGTCTTTTTAAGAACCGTAAGCACTTTAGCCCACATATAATAATTAGTATACGTTTTAGTATTCTTATATGCCTTGTTAGCAAACTCTAAGAATAGGTTGTAAACAAATCGAGTATGTCCAAAATGTTGGCTAAATTTCTCAATTTGTTCGTTAGTTGGATATATACGAAACTTGTATGTTTTAAGCATATTCAATCACCTTAATTCGATAATTGTATGATATAATACAATTGTATCACATATACATATAATTAACAACATTTTTTGATTCAAATTCGTTTTGTGTTTGAAGCTAGCTATCATCTCTCCAATAAATTGGAGAGTGTTCTCGTTGGATTTTCACAAAATAGTAGAAAAGGGGATAGCCCTAGTTCCTGAAGGTAGACGTATTTTCCCTAATCTCACTGTTTTAGAAAACCTCCGATTAGGTTCGTATTCTCGCAAAGACTCTGAAAAAATAAACGAAGATTTCGATTGGGTACTTACACTTTTCCCGCGATTAAAGGAAAGACTTAAGCAACTTGGGGGTACACTCTCTGGAGGGGAACAACAAATGTTGGCGGTTGCAAGGGGGTTAATGTCAAGGCCAAAGGTTCTAATGCTCGACGAACCATCTCTGGGACTAGCTCCAATTCTAGTCAAAGAGGTTTTAGGAACTATAGAAAAAATAAGCCAACAGGGAGTAACTATATTGCTTATAGAGCAAAATGCTGTTGGTGCGTTAAAAATCGCTAATTATGGTTACGTCTTAGAAACTGGAAAAATTGTTCTTGAAGGTCCGGCAGAAGATCTCTTAGAAAACGATGAAGTTAGGAAAACTTATCTAGGAGTAACGGCTTAAAACCTTGAAACTATTTCATACTTTTCAAGATTTCGAAGAAAGATATCAACAGTACAAGGATTTTCAAGATTTCCAAGATTTCCAAAGATACCAAAACTACCAAAGATTCAACCAGCAAAGATACCAAGATTGTCCTTATTACGACGACTAATTTAAACCAAATACTTTAAAAAGAGGCCTAAAGGCCTCTTTTTTAGTGCGTATAGATAAAATCTAAGTGGTAAAAGTTCTTCGTGAGTAGAGGTAGCGGCAATCAGTAGTTGAAAGCAAAGAGTGTTCATTGGTGGTGTAGGAGAACGGTAGATAAATCAATTATCTACCTTCTGCCCAGTTTTTACATGTCATTTACCTCACAAATGAGAATATGGAAAGTACTTCTAAAACATTATGAATAAAGCTTTTTGCACAAGACTGCAAAAAAAGTTGCATTATAATTTTATTTGTTGTATAATTAAGAAAATTACTATTTGATTTCTTTTCTGTTAGATTATTAATATATTCTTATGAAATTCTGTTCACATAAGATAAAGACTATGAAAATTTTTTCTACACTTTATTAAGCAAAATAACATCCACACATATTATATGAGGAGGGGAAAAACATGAGAAAAACCGTTGTTTTGGTGTTTTTGGTAGTTATTATGACTTTCACACTCTTTGGTCAAGAAGTCATCAAAATTGGTATGAACTTCGAACTAACAGGACCTGTTTCTGGGTATGGTCAAATGTCAAGAGACGGTGTAATGTTAGCCAACAAGTTGAAACCAACAGTTAACATCGGGGGTAAAGAAATCAAAGTGGAAGTTGTAGCTGTCGATAACAAATCTGACAAAGCAGAATCAGCTAACGCAATAAGAAGGTTGATAGATCACGAAAAGGTAGTTGCAGTTATTGGTCCTGCAACAAGTTCGGCAGCATTAGCTGCAGCTTCAATAGCGGAAGAAAGGCAAATACCAATGGTGGTCAACACCGCCACTAACCCTTTAGTTGCCCAAAACAAAAAGTATGTATTCAGGACCTGTTTTGAGGATACCTTGCAAGGTGCTCTACTTGCAACATTTGCCTGGGAAGAACTTGGAGCTCAAAACGTCGCCATAATGGTAGATGTAGCACAAGATTACGTTGTGGGACTTGCTAATTATTTTGAAAAAGCTTTTGAACAGTTTGGAGGAACGTATTTTACTGAATTTTATACTACTGGTGACCAAGATTTCACCGCTCAACTTACCGACGCCCTTTCAAAAAATCCAGATGCTATTTTTATGCCAGGGTACTACGCTGAAATAGCCTTAATTTCCAAGCAAGCTAGAGATTTAGGTTTCACAGGACCCATGTTTGCTGGAGATGGTGCCGACGCACCAGAATTAATACAAATTGGTGGAGAATACGTAGAAGGCCTTTCTTATACAACTTACTTTCATGAGGATGCAGAATTATCCCCTGCTACTAAACCTTTTGTAGAGGCCTATCAAGAGGAATACAACAGAAGAGCCGACGCATTTGGAGCTTTGGCCTATGATGCTTACATGGTAATAGTTAACGCTATTGAGTCTGCACAGTCCACAGATCCTGTAAAAATTAGAGACGCTTTAGCACAAACTAGAGACTTTCCGGGTGTCGCCGGTACAATTACGTATCCTCAAGGCTCTGGAAACCCTATAAAACCAGCGGTAATAAACATGGTTGAAAACGGACAATTTGTTTTCCGTACCGTTATAAAACCCAGGATGTAATATTTAACTATATTAAAGCCATCTCACAAAATGAGATGGCTATACTTTCTTGGATCCAGAAAGGGGGCTCATAATTGACTATCCAAATGTTCTTTCAACATCTAGCAAATGCCATCTCTCTTGGCAGCATATACGCACTTATTGCCATAGGTTATACTATGGTTTATGGGATACTCAATTTAATAAATTTTGCTCATGGTGACATTTTTACTTTTAGCATGTATTTTGCTTTTTATGCAGTTACTCTCTTTTTATTTCCATGGTGGGCAGCTTTTATTTTTGCGATTGTTTTAACGACTCTACTAGGTGCTACAATCGAACGAGTTGCTTACAGACCATTAAGAAAGGCTAATGCCCCCAAGATCTCAGCATTAATCACAGCTATTGGTGTATCGTTCTTCCTACAAAACTTCGCAATAGTTGTCTTTGGTGGAAGAGCAAAATCATTCAATCCCCAATTAGGAGTTTACCCAACACAATTTGCACAAGTACTAACTTTTGGAGATGTAAGGATACCTTTATTAACCTTCATTATTATAGGTGTTTCTATTCTTGCACTTTTTGTATTGGTTTGGATAGTTTATAGAACAAAAGCCGGCATGGCGATGAGGGCAGTTTCTAAAGATGTTACTGCAGCAAAATTAATGGGCATAAACACCGACAGAACTATTTCTCAAACATTTATGTTGGGGTCCGCCTTAGCAGCTGTGGGAGGTATTCTTTGGGCTATGAAATACCCTCAAATCTATCCTTATACCGGCATGATCCCCGGTTTAAAGGCATTTATAGCTGCAGTTGTCGGAGGAATTGGAAGTATTCCAGGAGCTATGCTTGGAGGTTTTATTTTAGGGGTTGCCGAAATAATGATAGTCGCATTCTTACCCGCTTTGGCAGGATATAGAGACGCTATTGCTTATATTATTTTGATAGTTATTCTTTTAGTAAAACCAAACGGGCTTCTCGGTGTGGAAATAGGGGAGAAGGTGTGAATATGGAAAAAACGCTATCTTTTAAGACTAAATTCTTTTTGACAATTCTTTTTATATTGGCAATCTTTCTATTACTGTTGACAGCTAATAACAAAGCTAGTGATTATTTAATTTTGATATTGAATTTAATGGCAATTAATATAATATTCGCCGTAAGTTTAACCTTTATTAACGGTATTACAGGTATCTTTTCGTTGGGGCATGTTGGATTCATCGCAATTGGGGCATATGTATCGTCCATTTTAACACTTTCTCCTGCTCAAAAAGAAATAAGTTTTCTGATAAAACCTTTAATATACCCCTTAAATGTTATCCAAATCCCTTTCCTACCAGCAATTATAATAGCTGGACTGGTAGCTGCTGCGTTTGGTTACTTAGTTGCTGCCCCATCTCTTCGACTAATTGGTGATTATTTAGCCATCGCAACCCTTGGTTTAGGTGAGGTGGTTAGAATCGTTGCAAATAATACCTGGTCTATCACAAATGGGGCTTTGGGTTTAAAAAGCATCCCACAATATTCTAACCTATGGTGGACTTGGGGATTTGCTTTAATTACCGTAGTCTTCATTTCCAGCTTAATAAAAAGTAGTTATGGAAGAGCTTTGAAGGCAATAAGAGAAGATCCAATTGCTGCTAAATCTATGGGAATTAATGTTTTTTCTCATCAAGTAGTCACTTTTGTAATTGGTTCTTTTTTTGCAGGAGTTGGTGGAGCATTATGGGCTCACTTAATCACTACTATAGATCCAAAATCTTTCATGTTTCAAAAAACCTTTGAAATATTGATAATGGTGGTCATCGGTGGACTTGGGAGTATTAGCGGAGCCATAATCGGAGCTTCACTTTATACAGTAGGATTAGAGTTCCTTAGAGTTCTAGAAGAACCCATATCGATTGGTCCTATCTACATACCAGGTATCCCGGGAATGAGAATGGTGGTTTTATCTCTCATTCTCATAATTACAATGCTATTTTGGAGAAGAGGCATAATGGGAAGAAATGAAATAACATGGGATGGCATCTATAAACTGATAATGAAAGTAAGAAATAAAAATAGATTGAGAGATGATGAATGAATTAGAAAATTTTCAAGGAGGCTTCCAATGACTAACCAATACGATAACGAATATATCTTAGAATTTGAGAATGTAACCAAAAGATTTGGAGGTTTAATGGCAGTTAATAACTTCAATGGCTATTTGAAAAATGGCGAATTACTTGGTCTAATAGGTCCCAATGGGGCAGGGAAAACCACTCTTTTCAATTTGATCACTGGTATATACACTCCAGATACTGGAAAAATTTTATTTAAGAAACAAAAAATAAATTCTAAAAAACCTCATGAAATAACTCAGTTGGGAATTGCTAGAACTTTTCAAAATATTCGATTGTTTAAAGATATGACAGTTCTAGAAAATGTTTTAGTCTCTCAGCATTTGAAATTGAAAAGTTGGATTTGGCTTTTTAAAAGTGTTTTAAAAACTCCTGACGTTTTAAAAGTGGAAAAAGAGATGCAAAACGAAGCCTGGGATCTTCTAGAAGAAGTCGGATTGTCTGTTTACGCTAATGACAAGGCAAACTCTCTTCCATATGGATTACAAAGAAAGTTAGAAATCGCAAGAGCACTTGCCACCGGAGCAAACCTACTTCTGTTAGACGAACCAGCAGCAGGAATGAACCCTCATGAAACGAGCGAATTGATGGAATTTATAAAACATATAAGACAGGAGTTTGAGCTATCTATTCTCATTATAGAGCATGACATGAAAGTTATCATGGGAATTTGTGAGCGTATTTATGTATTGGATTATGGAAGAAAAATCGCTGAAGGAAGTCCACAGGAGATTCAAAAAGATCCTTTGGTAATAAAAGCCTATTTAGGTGAGGAGTTGGCAATATGAACAGTGAAAATTCAAACATAATTCTTAAAATATCTGATATGAACGTTCACTATGGTGGTATCCATGCAGTAAAAGGAATCGATATGGAAATCAAAAAGAATGAAATCACAACGTTGATTGGATCAAATGGAGCGGGAAAAACTACAACCTTGAACGGAATAATGAATGTAGTTAAAAAGAGCGGTGGAAAGGTGTTTTTAGATAATGTTGATATTACAAGCATGGAAACTCATAGAATGGTAGAAAAAGGAGTAGTTCTAGTCCCTGAAGGTAGACGTATATTCCCAAATCTAACGGTTTTAGAAAACCTCCGATTGGGTTCGTATTCTCGCAAAGACTCTGAAAAAATAAGCGAAGATTTCGATTGGGTACTTACACTTTTCCCACGATTAAAGGAAAGACTCAAGCAACTTGGAGGCACACTATCTGGGGGAGAACAACAAATGCTGGCGGTTGCAAGAGGGTTAATGTCAAGACCAAAGGTTCTAATGCTCGATGAACCTTCTCTTGGACTAGCTCCTATTCTAGTTAAAGAGGTTTTAGAAACTATAGAAAAAATATGTGAAGAGGGGGTAACCATACTGCTTGTAGAACAAAATGCCGTTGGTGCATTAAAAATCGCTCATTATGGTTATGTCTTAGAAACCGGCAAAATTGTTCTCGAAGGACCTGCAAAAGATCTCTTAGAAAACGATGAAGTTAGGAAAACTTATCTAGGAGTGACGGTTTAAAACTTTGAAACCACATCACACTTTCTTAAGCTTCTTCTAAGCTTCCATTAAGTGAACATTAAGCATATTGTTTTATTATTCTGATGTATCAAAAATAAAAAACATTACTTAGTGGAGGTGTTGGTATGAAAAAAGTTTTTCTGTCTTTCTTTATAGGTATTCTTTTAGTCGGATCGTTATTTGCACAAGTAGGACCAGCTGGTGGGGCTCCAATGTCCCAGGTACAAAGTCAAGACCGTGACAACCAGATGCTCCAAGTTCAGGAAAGATTGCAAGAAAGAGTATTATCTCAAGATGTTTCACCAGTAACCGTTACCGGAACTGTAAAAACCATAGTGGATGACGATGTATCTTTAACCTTGAGTGTTGAAGTAGACTCCGAAATTTACTCAGTAAGAGTACCAAAGAATCTTTTGAATGAAGTAAAAGCAGGCGAAAGTATTGAACTAACAGGATACAAGGTAGTAATAAACGACAACAAAAACTTTGTACCTTTAGAAATCAAATATCAAGATAGAATTGTGAATATGCAGAGATATATGGAAAATACTAGATCTCAAATTTCCGAAAGATACCAAGAAAATTTCCCACAAAATCAAGATTATCAAAGATATAGAGACTACCAAAATTACCAAGATTTCAAAAGATATCAACAGTACAAGAATTATCAAGACTACCAAGATTTTCAAAGATACCAAAACTACCAAAGATTCAATCAACAAAGATATCAAGATTGTCCCTATTACAACGACTAATTCAAAGTAAAAACGATGAAAAGAGGCCTAAAGGCCTCTTTTTTTATACAAAGAAATAATTAACTTTATAATATTTTTCAAAAATTGAAAAAAACTTCAATATTTGGCTTTAATCGTCTATAATCATGAAATTTTTTTCATAATCGTCTATAATCACCTTTTTTAAAAAACGAGAATTGTGATTCAATTAATAGTAGAACCATAATACTTGTGTTGTGGACAGCGGGACGAAGGGGCACTAAAGAAAGGAGTATATAATTTATTTAAGAAGGAGAAAAAATGAGAATACAAAATCATCCCATACTAAGTTTCAATAGAGATAAACAAATAAAGTTCTATTACAATGGTAAAGAATTGATAGGTTACGAAGGAGAAACCATTGCGGCAGCATTGTACGCAAATGGTGTTTTTAAATTCAGTGAAAGTAAGAAATTACACAGACCAAGAGGAATTTTCTGCGCTATTGGACATTGTTCCTCCTGTTTGATGACAGTTGATGGAGTCCCAAACGTAAGAACGTGCATAACTCCTCTAAAAGATGGAATGAAAGTGGAATCCCAAAATATCGGAGTTGAGATAAATGAGTAAAATTGAAAACCTTGAATTATTGGTTGTAGGTGGAGGTCCTGCAGGACTTTCAGCTGCACTTGCTGCTGCTAATTACGGAATTAAAGTATCTTTAGCAGAAGAAAGAGAATTTTTAGGTGGACAGCTAATAAAACAAACCCATAGATTTTTCGGTTCAGAAAAAGAATACGCAGGCACAAGGGGAATAGATATACTGAGAAAGTTGATCGACGAAGTTAACAAAAATAAAAACATAGAAGTGTTATTATCTTCTCGAGTCTTGGGAATCTATGAGGATAACGTTGTAACTATATTAAACGATCATAAAATGAAAAAGTATTATCCTCAAAGTATTATTTTTGCAACGGGGGCATCCGAAAAATTTTTAGCTTTTGAGAATAACGACCTTCCTGGCATCTTTGGTGCCGGTGCAGTTCAGACTTTGATGAATGTTTATGGCGTCATGCCAGCAACAAATGTCTTAATGATTGGTTCGGGAAATATTGGGTTGATAGTTTCTTACCAATTATTACAAGCTGGTGTAAAAGTAGCTGCAATAGTTGAAGCAGCACCAAAAATAGGCGGATACTCTGTTCATGCATCAAAACTCAGAAGGTTGGGCGTACCTATTTTAACCTCTCATACCATAAAAAAAGCCATTGGAAAAGAAAAAGTTGAAGGAGCGGTAATATGTGAACTTGACAACGATTGGAACGAAGTAAAAGATACCGAACAACTGATCAAATGTGATGCAATCTGTCTATCTGTTGGATTAACCCCATTGGTTGACCTCTTAAAACAAAGGAAAGTAAAAACCACTTATGTCTCAGAGTTGGGCGGCTACGTCCCCTTAAGAGATGAAAATATGGAAACCTCAATTAAAAATTTATTTGTTGCAGGGGATGTTTCAGGAATAGAAGAAGCAACAGTAGCAATGATCGAAGGTCAAATAGCCGGTTTATCCGTTGCCATAAGAATCGGAAAAAACAACAAAGGTGAAATTGAAAAAAGAATAGAAGAAGCTAAAAATGAATTAGAATTGCTAAGATCTGGTCCTGTAGGCAAGAAAATTAGGAAAGGATTGTCTAAATTAGGTTTGAATCACGGGAAAAATTATAACGAAAATTTTTCAGAAGAAACACTCGACATTTCTTATTTGATGAAAACTGGAGTACCTTCAGAAGAAAATTTAAAAAACAAGCTACCATCAGAAGAAAAGGTATTTGACAAAGGACCTATAGCCATATCAGAGTGCTTTCAAAGATTCCCTTGTGATCCATGCGTAAAAAGCTGCCCTTTCAACGCCATATCTGAAAATGGTAACATCAACAACATTCCCTACGTTGACTTTGAAAAATGCACCGGATGTGGCATATGTGTTAGCAAATGCCCAGGACTGGCAATGTTTGTGATTCATAAAAATTTCAGTGAAACAACTTCGGTTGTAATCATACCTTACGAATTTCTTCCAAGACCTCATAAAGGAGAAATTGTCAAGGTACTTGATAGAGAGGGAAAATACTTATGTGATGGCAAAGTAATAAGAATATTGGATGGAAAATTTCAAGACAAAACAGCCGCAGTGAGTATAGAAATTCCAAAGAGATACTATTTACAAGCTAGGAATTTTAAAGTGGAGGAAGGAACCCATGGATGAAAACAAGGTAATAATTTGTAGATGTGAAGATGTAACTTTAAAAGAAATAAGGGATGCCATAAGAGAAGGATTCACCACCGTTGAAGAAATAAAGAGGGTAACAAGGAGCGGGATGGGACCTTGTCAAGGTAAAACCTGTGGCTTGTTGATCGCAAAAGAAATTTCGCAGATGACGGGTAAACCAATGGAAGAAATAGAATTACAAAACATCAGACCTCCTTACGGAGGAATAACCTTTGAAGAAGTAATAAAAGGAACCATAACGGAAAATGATAAATAAACCTTAATATAACTAGCAGGTGAAAAATATGAAAAATAAAGCAAACGTTGTGATAATAGGAGGAGGCGTCGTAGGTTGTTCCATCGCTTATAACCTTGCCAAAAAAGGGCTTAAAGATGTAGTGTTGCTTGAAAAATCCTACCTTTCAAGCGGAGCAACTGGTAGATGTGGTGCGGGAGTTAGGCAACAATGGGGCACCAAACAAAACTGTCTTTTGGCAAGCGAAAGTATGCATATTTTTGAACACTTTGAAGATGTCCTTCAAATAAAAAGATACATAGAATTAAAGCAAAAAGGTTATTTGTTACTAGCATACTCTGACAAAGAATTAGAGCAATTTAAAAAAAATATCGAAGTTCAACACAGTTTAAATATACCTTCTATTCTATTAACTCCTAAAGAAGCTAAAGAGATTGTTCCCGACTTAAACATAGAAAAGTTGGTAGGAGCCGCTTACTGTGCTAAAGATGGGCATGCCAACCCTTTCCAAGTGACTTTGGGTTACGCAGAAGCTGCGCAAAGATTAGGTGTGGAAATAAACAAATTTACCGAAGTCAAAGATATAAAAATTAAGAATGACACAGTGCTGGGGGTACAAACAAACAAAGGTTTCATAGAATGTAAGAATGTAGTTGTAGCAGCAGGAGGTTGGACACAAAATATAGCTAAAATGGCTGGAATAGAACTCCCAGTTTACTCCGAAAGACACGAAATATTGGTAACAGAATCTGTTAAAAATATACTCGATCCAATGTTAATGTCCTTCTCTTACAATATTTATTGTCAACAAGAACCCAATGGCAGCTTTATCATGGGTTATGGGCCGGAGAACGAACCACCTAGTTACAATATGGAAAGTTCATGGGAATTCCTTGAAACTATGTCAAAAAAGGCAACGTGGTTATTGCCTCCTCTTAAAAATATCCGCATCATTAGGCAATGGGCGGGTTTATACAACATTTCGCCAGATAGACAACCAATAGTATCTCAAATCAATGAGGTAGAAGGTCTATATGTTGCTTGTGGGTTCAGTGGGCATGGTTTTATGCTTGCACCAGCTGTTGGAATTCTAATGGCAGATATAGTTACAGGTGATAAATTAACATACGATGTCATTTTAGATTTAGAAAGATTCAACAGAGGAGAAATCATTGAAGAGCCCTCTGTTGTATAAAACTTAAAAAGGAGGAATCAATTTTGAACAACTCAATACCTATTTACGAAATGCCTGAAAATGAGCCAATTTTAAACTATGAGCCTGGAAGTAAAGAAAAAAAAGAATTGAAAGAAAAACTTTCCAAACTAAAAAACGATAAAATCGAAATACCTCTTATAATAGGTGGGAAAGAAGTAAGAACCGGTGATCTTGGAAAATGTGTTATGCCACATGATCATAACTATGTCTTAGCAGAATATCACAAAGCTAGTGAAAAAGAAATCGAAATGGCAATAAAAAGTTCCTTAGAGGCAAAGAAAGTGTGGGATAAATTTTCATGGGTTGATAGACAATCCATTTTCAAAAAAGCAGCTGAACTGTTATCGACGAATTGGAGGTCAACATTAAATGCCGCTACCATGCTTGGTCAAAGCAAAAATGTATTTCAAGCGGAAATAGATTCAGCCTGTGAATTGATAGACTTTTTGAGATTCAACTCATACTATGCAACAAAGATATACATGGATCAACCAAAATCTACAAAAGGTATTTGGAACAGATTAGAGTATAGACCTTTAGAAGGCTTTGTTTTCGCAGTTACTCCATTTAATTTTACTTCCATAGCAGGAAACCTACCCACTGCTCCTGCTATCATGGGAAATACGGTTTTGTGGAAACCAGCATCTTCGGCCGTATATTCGGCATATTTCTTTATGAAATTGCTACAAGAAGCCGGCTTACCCGATGGCGTAATAAATTTCATACCTGGTTCAGGGTCCAAAATTGGAAGTATAGTTTTTAAAGATCCTAACTTTACGGGATTACATTTCACTGGTTCAGCTCCAACATTTCAAAATATGTGGGAAACAATTGGGAAGAACATAAGAAATTACAAAACTTACCCAAGAATAGTAGGGGAAACAGGTGGAAAAGACTTTGTGATTGCACACGAAAGTAGTGAAATAGAAACACTGGCAACAGCGCTAATTAGGGGAGCCTTTGAATATCAAGGTCAAAAATGTTCGGCTGTCTCAAGAGCTTATATACCTAACAACATCTGGCCGAAGGTAAAAGAAAATTTGATCGAAAATTTGAAAGAAATTAAAATCGGCTCTCCAGAAAATTTCACCAACTTTATGAATGCTGTAATTGACAAAGAGGCTTTTGATAAGATAAAAAGTTACATAGATTTTGCAAAGGAAAGTAATGAAGCAGAAATAATCTATGATGGAAAGTGTGATGATTCTATTGGATATTTCATTGAGCCAACTGTAATATTAACTACTAATCCAAAGTTTAAAACTATGGAAGAAGAAATATTCGGCCCTGTTTTGAGTATTTACGTTTACGATGCAAAAGAATTTGACAGTGTATTGAAATTATGTGATGAAACTTCACCCTATGGTTTGACTGGAGCGATCTTCGCTCAAGATAGAAATGCTATTAAAAAGGCAGAAGAAGTACTCGTTAACGCTGCCGGAAACTTCTACATCAACGATAAACCTACAGGTGCTGTAGTAGCTCAACAACCGTTTGGTGGTTCAAGGGCTTCAGGAACAAACGACAAAGCTGGAAGCGTTATAAACCTTTTAAGATGGGTTTCCACCAGAGCAATTAAAGAAAATTTTGCTCCACCAAAAGATTTCAAATATCCATTCATGAAAGAAGAATGAAGACAGCCTCACGGCAGGTAAAGAAAATGTCCCCACCAGGGGACTTTTTTGTTGGAGCGGATAATGGGATTCGAACCCACGACCCCTTGCTTGGCAAGCAAGTGCTCTACCGCTGAGCTATATCCGCAATATTTGGCTGGTGCGCGAGGTGGGACTTGAACCCACACGGATTATAAATCCACAGGATTCTAAGTCCTGCGCGTCTGCCAGTTCCGCCACTCGCGCTAATAACTATAAAAAAATGGTGACCCGCCTGGGATTCGAACCCAGGACCCTTTGATTAAAAGTCAAATGCTCTACCAGCTGAGCTAGCGGGTCACTTAGTAGTTACATATATCAAAATTCTTTTTTGCAACCGTTGAATATTATAACCGCTCACAACACTTTTGTCAAGTACAAAGTTAAAACAACAAGTAAAATTGAGTTTAATATTCATAGCTTTTTTAATTCTTTTACAATTATCTCTCTTCTTTCAGAAAAACTTTAGACGAGACAAACAAGAGAAAAAGCCCTCCTACAAACAAAACCAAATTAATTATTAAAAATTCGTTTAAGTTAATCTGTTTGATATTTCCTGTGTACCTTATTACATCCACCACATACTTAACCGGTAAAATATTACTTACCCATCTGACAGAAGTGGGCAAAAATTCAACAGGGAAATATACCCCTGAAAAGAAAGTCATTACAACATAAAGGATAGAAGCAATTTCTATTGTTACCGAAGGTTCTTTGAACAACAATAAAAGCAATATCCCAAATCCCATCATTCCTATAGATGAAGTAAAAAACACTATAACAAGCAGTCCCCAGTTGAATGTCAAACTCAAATCAAATATTATTTTACCCAAAAAAACTATAATAAACATGGATATGAGATTCAAAAAAAGCTTAGTGGATGAAGCCGATAAAGTAAATTCTATCGGTTTCATTGGTGAGGCTTTAAATCTTTTAATTGTACCTAGTTTTCGATATCTTCCAAATACATTTATCATTGAAAACATTCCACCTGATAAAAGCGATAATCCTATAACCCCTGTCAAAATAAAATCCAAAGAATTTTCTTGACTTTCTCCTATGGGGGTTTCAACAAATTCCAAGTTTATATAATCTTCATTCATACCTATTAAATACTTTTTCAAAAAACTTTGCAATTTTAACTTTAAAAATATATTGCTCTGATTATTTATGTCTGTTTCTTTTTCGACAAAAGTTATTTGATTATTCTCAACCATAATTATTCCAATATCGATTTGATCACTTTCTAAAGCTTGACTTAAAGAGTTTTTGTCCTCAAAAATCAAAATTTCATAAGGAAGAGCTTCTACAATTCCCCCTTCAAAGTTACCAGCGATTCCCAATTTATATTCCACACTTTGGTCAGTTTCTGTACCAAAAATAAACCCGAAAAGCAACAGCAATAGTACAGGTAGAAGTAGGGTAAAGAACACTTCTATACCGTTTCTAAAGGTTTCTTTATAAAATATACTCATTAACGAAAACATGCGATTATTTTTCACGGTAAACCATCCCCTTATAACTCATCGAAAAGATTAAGATAGATGCCATCATCCAGATAACAGGAACAATTATATTAACGGGGACAAGAACATTACCAGTCATCAACTTTCTCAACCCATCTACTAAATAAGTAGCAGGGTTAAAATAAACGTACCATCTTATAAACCAAGGTGTATTAGTAACTTCAAAATAAAATCCGCTTAAAAAAATGGTCGCTTGATATATGACCTGAGAAATCGCTTCGGCGGATCCCATATTTTTATAGAATGAAGAAAGAAGAAGGCCAACACTCAGTATTACCAGGATTGAAAAACCACTGTAAGCTATAAACCCTGGTTTATATATATATGAACTAACATCAAAAAGGTAAGCCTCAATGTATAAAACTATCAAAGAAATTAACAGTAAAATGAGATGTGAAAGTAAAAAACTAAAAAAATATTCGTTCCCTTTTATAGGAGTAGAGTTTAGTTTTTTAAAAACCCCTTTTTCAACGTAATATGAAAAATCAAAAGGCATATTAAATACAGCTACTGTCAAAACAGACATCAAAATAATGGCAGGAAATAGGAAATCTCTGTATCTATAAGGTTCTGATTGTTTTATCCCTATAATCTCTTCATTAACAGTTAGTTTTACTTCTTCCCCTCTTGTATACATCATTATATTGATTTCATCTATAAATACTTCAAAAATGTCTTTTGCATACATAGAAGCACTATCGTTGGTATAATAAACTTTTATATCAGGAACCTCAGTGGTTTCGATAAAAAATTTCAGATTCAGCAAATTAAAGTTTTCAGGGAACACTACAAAAGCACTTATTTCAGAATTTTTTAAATTCTGAAGCCCTTTTTCAAAAGAATCATACTCTACTACTTGAAAAGGGATATCATTGGAATCCGATGGAGAAAAGACATCATCGAAGGTGGTTTTTATTACTCCCTGCAAAGGCTCTTCGTAATATATTCCAACCTTCAAATCCAAATTTTCCGAGGTGCCAATATTTTCAAAGATACCCACGAATAAAACGAAAAATAACGTAGGAAATATTATAGTCCAAAAAGGAACAGCAAATTCTCTTGAAGAATTAACAAAAAAGGCCTTTGTGAGATTTCTGATTTTTTTCATGCTATCTCACCTAATCCCTTAAGCTTTTCCCGGTTAAATGGAGAAAAACATCCTCTAAGTTAGGCTTTCTAATAACAATATTCGATATATCAAATTTCTGTATTTTTGCATCCTCAAATATTTTTACAAGAGCACCTTCTACATCTTTTGTTTCTATGGTATAAAAATTTTCGCTTTTGGTGACTTGAAAATTTGCATCTTTGAAAAGCTCTTCTTTTACCTCATCAAAATTCCCATTAGAGTTAATTTCAAAGGTGATTATGGAATCCATTTTCAATGAATGTATAAGCTCATTAAGTGTTCCTTGGGCTATTACCCTGCCTTGATCAAAAATGTAGATCCTATCAGCCAAAAATTCAGCTTCTTCCATATAATGGGTAGTTAGTATTATGGTCTTCCCGGAATTTCTTAAGTCTTCTATTTTTTCCCATGTACTTCTTCTTGCTTGAGGATCTAACCCTGTAGTTGGCTCATCAAGAAACAACAACACAGGATCGTTAATTACCGCTGTAGCTAACGCTAATCTTTGTAATTGTCCACCTGAAAGTTTCGATACCCTACTATTCTTTTTTTCTTCAAGATTAAAATCTTTCATAATCTTATTTACATCAAGACTGTTTTTGTATAATCCCGAGAACGCCTTAAGGGTTTCCAAAACTTTTAAATTTGGGAAAAAATTAGTATCTTGTAATTGAATGCCTATTCTTTCCTTAATATTAGAATCTACGTTTTCTATCTTTTTCCCGAAATAGTAAATTTCTCCAGCATCTTTCTTTCTTAATCCTTCTATTATTTCAAGTGTTGTTGTTTTTCCAGCACCATTTGGCCCTAAAATAGCAACAATCTCTCCTTTTTTTACATCAAAAGAAACATCGTCAACCGCTTTTACGTTCTTATAATACTTCTTCAAATTCTTCACTTCAATAATACTCTCCATAATGAACATCCCCCCTATAATATCCAAAACCTAAGCCTCTTCTAAAACGTTTCTAAGCCATTTCTTACTTCTGTATCTGAAAAAAAGAATTATGGATTTTATAATCTCTTCCATCATTGTTAAAAAGTAGACGGTGGGAAAACTCAAATCTAATATCAGTCCTCCAACCGCAGCTAGAGGAACACCTATAAGCCATAACGTAGAGGCTTCAACCAAAAAAGAGAATCTTGTATCTCCTCCGGCTCTTAAAAATCCGACAACGTTCATACCGTTGAAGATCTTCACCGGAAGAAAACCCATTGAAATAACTATTGTGACTTTTACCATATTTTTAACTTCTTCTGAAACATCGAATACATCAACTACTAAAAATGTAGTTACTATCCCTATAATAGCTGCTATTACACTTATTAACTCCGCTAATTTTAAGGCTTTTTTAGAAGTTTCAAAGGCTTCTTCAAATTTAGATACTCCCAATATATTTCCAATAATTACAGATGCGGCGTTTGCTATAGAAAAAGTCACAGAAACCGCAAACCCTTCTATAGTTGACATAACTCTTTGAGCAGCTATAACATCAGTTCCCATATGGGCATAAACAACAGAATACATAGTGAACCCCAATGACCAGGCAAATTCATTTGCCAAAGTAGGTAAGGCGTAATGAAAGAAGTTTTTCACAAATTTTGAATTCAATTCTGCAACATGTTTAAAATATGCTCTCCCGGGGAGCTTTCCAACGTAAACTATAAAAACTGTTGCAATACATCCTATTGCCCTAGCAATCAAAGTCCCTATTGCAGCACCTTTTATACCTAAAACAGGGAAACCAAGCTTACCAAAGATTAGCAAATAATTTAGAACGATGTTTGTAGATAATTCTATAATAGTTATTATCAATGGCAAATGAGCCTTTCCTATGCTTCTAAGCATAAAAGAAAAAACCATCGTAATTGCAAATAAGGGGTAACTGAAAGCAATTACCTTTAAATAAGGGATTCCCGCTTTTATAACTTCAATATCTGGACTAAAAAATCTCAAAACCATTTCTGGCGCGAAATAACTCAATAAAAAGAATGGAATAGAGAAAAGAAGGGAGGACAAGATAGTTAACGCAACGGAACGGGATAAACCATCCTCATCTTTTTTCCCCCAATACTGGGCAAAGAAAATGCCTCCTCCAGAGACTAATCCAAATAATATTAAGTTGTACAAGAAGAAAAACTGGTTTGAAAGTCCAACCGAAGCGATGGCAACCTCCCCCAAAAGGCCAATCATTAAGGTATCAACAAAATTAACACTTGTAAAGATAACTTGCTGAAGGGCTATCGGGAAAGCTATTCTTATTATTCTTTTGTAGATATCCATTGGAACCCCCACAATACATTTTGTAAAACGAAGAATATATACACAAAAGAAATTCTATCATAACTGTCATGGCTTTTATTCTAAAAAATATGAAAATAATTGTTAAGAATCACTCGAAAGAAAAACTGTGAATTTACTAGAGTAAAATTGGACAATATCAAATACTAGAAAGAAATAAGTCTACTCAAAAAGAGTTTTCTCAGAGCAGACTTAGTATACAACTTCTTTATTATATACTTTTAAATAATCTTTTCACCACAAATCTTTAGCACTTGTAGAAATAGCATGGATACCATTCTTAAAGAGTTCCAGAACTTCCTCTTCTTTACTGATTAATCCTCCAGCTATCAAACATACTTTTGTTCCTATATTTTCTAAAAAATATGGTGCTGCTATCGCTGGTAATATTTCAAAGGCATCAGGTTGAGAAGTTTTTTCCAGAAAATTTACAACAGATTTTAAAGAATTAGAATCTATCAAAAACACCCTTTGAACTGCCATTAAATTTTCTTGCATAGCTGTTTTTATAGCGTTATTTTTTGTAGATATTATTCCATCACATAATTGTTTACGAGCTAAATACTCAATACCTTTTTTATCAGAAGCGATACCTTCTAGTAAATCGATATTGATAAATAACTTTTTATTAAATTGTTTTACAATGGGCATAACATCTTCTAAAATTAATATAGATCCCGTAAGCAAAAAGATGATAGGGGATTCAGTTTTTAAAGCATCATCTAAGTCTTCTAAATTTCTGACGGCAGGAATTATCGTATTTTTTTTGATTAAATTACATAAACTATTCATTTTATCTCCTATCAAGATACTTTTTTGTATCTTATTTTTTTCTATTCACACTTCTAGTAGCTATTATATCACTACCTGTGTCCAATATATTTTGTATAACAACATCCCCTCTTTTGATAGGTGCTTTTACCTTTGTTTCTTTTAATATTTTCATTATGTCATTTATAAGTCTTAATGGAACGGGTTTATCAGACCTAACCGAAGCCATCGGGATTTCTCCATCTTCTACTTTTACGCTTGTTACCACAACTCTTAAAGGATCGGTGATTTCTTGCTTTACAAATTCTAATCCTCTTTTGCATCTGTTCCCTTTAACTTCTACAATTTCTATTTCATCCGCGTCTGCATAAATAACGTTTATTTTACATCCCAAAGGACAAGTTGTACAAACTACTTTCTTTTTTTTATATTCAACCGAGTTCACGTGCACTCACCTCTATTTCTTTCAAATTCTTATCCTTAAATGGTTTCATGGAAATTTCAATCATTTCAGATGGTCTGGCCTCTTCTTCCACCATCTTAATTCCAAGAGGTTCTACTGTAACTTCTGCTCTTTTGAAAGTTTTTGAAACTCTAAGGTACAATTTTGTCCTTTCGTTGGGATCTATATACATTGGATGCATTATATTTATGTTTTTCCCTTTTATAACTTTTACCTTTTGTTCAGGAAAGTACTGATTTTGTGCATACAGAGCTGCATATTTACCGGCTTTTTCTCCTTCTCTTGAAACATAGTCCACTAAATCAAATACAACTGTACAGTTACCAGCTGCAAAGATCCAATCTTCAGAGGTTTGGTTTGTATTAGATGTGATAAATCCAGGACCAGTTTCAACAAATTTAATAGGATCTGTTAAAGGTATGAGGCCCACTGAGGTTACGAGAGAATCTACGTTGAATATCTTTTCGGTATTTGGAATGATTTGTCTATTTTCATCCACTTGAGATACGTAAACTTTACCTAATCTCTTATTTCCCTCTACCCTTGTGACGGTATGGGAAAGATACAATGGAATATTATAATCTCTGAGACATTGTTGAACGTTCCTTTCCAACCCACCTGGGTATGGCAAAATTTCTACAACACCTTTAACTTCTATTCCCTCTAAATGAAGCCTGCGAGCCATTATCAATCCAATATCTCCAGAACCAACTATCAAGGCGCTATTAGCTGGCTTAAGATTTTGAAGGTTGATGTATTTTTGAGCTACTCCTGCAGTAAAAATACCAGCAACCCTGTCTCCAGGAACCGCAAGTGAATTAAAATGTCTTTCTCTTGCCCCTGTTGCCATAACTAAAGCCTTTGTTTTTATCTCGTGTATCCCTTTATGATTCACAAAAGTCAATTGTTTATCTTTATTCACATTCAACACAAAGGCACTGTTCAATATTTTTATATTCGTATTGGCTAATTCTTCTTGAAGCGTTTCTTTGAATTCTGGACCAGTTAAATCCTTTCTATAGTAATGTATCCCAAAACCATTGTGAATACATTGATTTAAAACTCCACCGTTTTCTTCTTCCCTTTCTATAAGAATAACGTTTGCACCATTTTTATCTGCAGCCTTAGCAGCGGCCATTCCTCCTCCGCCACCACC